>CAIWEX010000182.1 GCA_903911795.1 uncultured Schlesneria sp. | reverse complement strand
TGGTGGGGCGCGACGACTGCGACCAGATTCCTCAGCCAAATGTGGAAATCGGCTGGCGTCTGGTGGATGGTCCGACGACCAGGAAGACTCGCTTCTGGTGCAATGGCCGTTTGACGGGGCCTCGCGTTGACCTGGACCAGATGGGCTGCCCCTCCCGTGATGACATCAATCATTTCGTAAAATCCATCGAACAGTTCGCGCCACAGGTGGTCGTTGTCGCTGATCATGGAAAAGGAGTGGTCACCTTTGACCTGATGCAGCAATTGGGGGCATTGAACATTCCAGTATTGGTTGACCCAATCCTGAAGACTCCCCTCCCCGTTCGTCCGGCAGCAATTGCCGGTGGCAAACATGAACTCGGTCCGGGTGCCAGACAGGCCAAAGTGGTGATCGAGAAGCGAGGCTCGGAGGGCCTGGCTTGGACCTCCGCACCACACGAATTTGCACCGGTGGTTCTTGCATCGACGTGTCGAACGCTGGTCGATCCCCTCGGTGCCGGAGACCAGTTCATCGCCAGCCTGGCATATCAGCGCTGCCTTGGAAGCGACTGGCCGGAAGCGATCACCTGGGCCAATCAGGCGGCAGGGCTTCAATGTGAACAACCCGGCTGCATCCCGTTAGGGAAACACGAGATCGAGGACGTTATTCCAAGTAGCCATCACCGCTCCGCGTGATGTCAGCCGTTTCTCGTTTGAGGTCGATTTTGGCAGCCTCCCCAAAATGATCGCACCGCTCGTCAATTCAAATTCGGAGGGCAGAACGATGGGGGGCAGAACGATAGAAGAAATTATGAATCATGATTCTTCATCGTTCTGCCCCGCATCGTTCTGCCCAAATTTCTGACTCCTACAAAAGGGGAGACCTTCGGTCGGGCGTTTCGGCGGGGTCGGGAGACCCGCGCCGAACTGGGAGCCGGCAGGAAACACATAGCCTCCGGGCGCTTCCCGCCCTCTTCTCATGACTCCCATTATTCCCATGATTCCCAATCACCGCCACCCAACGACGCGTATAGCGCATCGACCTTCCGAATCCCCAAACGCCCCTCCCCTACAGCGATTCCAGCAGTTCATTCATTTCGGCTGCGGCGTGGTCATCGCCGACGCGGCGAGCAGTCTGGATGCCTGACCTTAATACTTGTCGCGCTCCCGCGTCGTCGCCGGTCTCGGCCAAAAGTTGGCCACGACGGAAAAACGCTGGAACGTGATCCGGGAACCGGTCGTTCATGTCAGCCAGGCGTTTCAGTCCGGCAGCCTGGTCTTCTTTAACGAGTTCCAGCGCATAGGCGTAATTCAGGAAAGGATCATTGGGCTCTGCGGCCAGCATTTCTTCCAACTTCAGACGTCGCGACACAATTCCACTTTCGAAGAGATTTTCTGGAGATCACACAATTCAGCAGTCGGTTTCGGAATTGTAACAAGGTACTCCATCGGACGGCGGCAAAGATTGCGGAAACACCCTCGGCGGAACAACTCCAACGGTTCAATTCCTTCGTTTTGTCTCATTTGGAACACGCCTGTCCGTGCGACATCAGGGAATGTCGGGTTTCGTCCGGAAAATGAGAAACTTGACATCGTGACCCCGGCCAATCTTACCCAAGCTTTCAAAAAGTTGGGTTGGGCAAACTATGCACCACCCGGTCGACCGGTTTCAAGGGGCTCACACCGAATCGACGATCCAAAGGCTTACCGGAGCTTGGATGGATTCTCTCCGCGACAGCGAAGGAATGTGGCAAACGCGAAGTCCGTACACCCTTTGATCGAACCAGAGCGGCCCACGAGTTCCCCATGACACAGTGCATAAGAATGTGGAGCGTCTTGATCCTGTTCGCAGGATTCACGACAGTACAAGCCTCTGAGCGGGAAACGCTGGAGGTCTGTGCAGTTCGCCGGGCGCTACCATCGGTGGGAAATATCCACACCGAAAAAACAGCCGCCACCAATGCCCAGAACAATGTCTTTGCGACCTCGGAAAAGGGGCGTAAAGTCAACGGGATGGGGACTGGCATTGTCGTTGACGAGCGCGGATACATGGTTACCAACTACCATGTGATCGCTGATGTTGACACTATCCGTGTCGATTTCCCCGACAAGAGCAGCTATGTCGCTCGACGCATCAGCGTTGATCGCGAAAATGACCTCGCTCTGATCAAGATCGAACCGCTCCATCCCCTCAAGGTGATGCCCTGCGGAGTCTCTGCCGACCTGATGCTGTGCGAAAAAGTCATCGCGATTGGAAACGCTTTTGGATATCAAAGCACGGTGACCGTCGGATACATCAGTTCGCTGTCTCGTGATGTCGAAGCGAATGATACTCAATTCTACCGCAACCTGATCCAGACCGATGCTGCGATCAACCCAGGTAACAGCGGCGGCCCGCTCATTAACCTACTGGGTGAAGTAATCGGGATCAACGTTGCCATCCGAGCCGGTTCGAACAAGATTGGGTTCGCTATCCCGATCGACGACGCTCGTAAAGCGATCGCTCGGTTGATGAGTGTTGAGCAACTCGATCGAACCTATCACGGCCTGATTACCAAGGACGTGAAGTCGGCCACCAGCCGGATGCTGGTCGTGGATGGGGTTCACCCCGAAAGTCCGGCGGCGACCGCTGGCCTGAAAGCTGGCGATGTGATCGTCAAGGCGGGCCATCTGGAAGTGACCGATGCTGTGGACTGGGAACGAGCCTTCCTGGGCCGACCGGTTGGTGACAAGATTGAAATCAGCGTCAAGCGAAATGACAAGATGGAGTCGATCTCGCTGGCTCTGGCAGCCTACACGGGTGGTCGAGTCTCAATTACTCCCGAAATCGCCATCGCTCCGAAGAGTCCGAATGCTGCGGAAGACGACCGCTACTGGCAACAGTTGGGTGTGAAGGTTTCGCAACTGCCTGCTGCTCAAAAGGCCCTCGTTGGTCCCAAGTATCGCGGTGGAATGCGAGTGACCGATGTGAAAGCCGATGGGCCAGCCGCTGCCAATGGAATTCAGAAGGGCGATATTCTGGTGGGCCTCGACAAATGGGAAACGCTGTCGTCTGACAATATGAGCTGGATTCTGAATCAGCAGCAGCCTCAATTGACCGACGGTCAAGTCTCGATGAAATTCTTCGTGATCCGCGGACAGGAGACTCGATACGGGTACCTCGCCGTGACACTGACGCCACGGGTCGCTCAAGGACCAAACTGAGTTCTTTCGACGTCTGAACTTCAAACCGCCCGGTATCACAAGTGATGCCGGGCGGTTTTTTTGTTGGAACGATGCTACAGTTGGTACCGAAGGTGCCAGAGAGTCGTGGTTCGCTCCGCGAACCAACGCTGCATCTCAATGATACGCCTGTGTTAATTAAGACGTCGTTCGGGCAAGAAGCGTTGGTTCACGGAGTGAACCACGACTATCGCCCAGAAACCTTTGTTGATGCGATTGGAAGCTTTCCGTGGAACGCCCCGAGTTTGCTTTGATTGACTGGATCAGATCCCGCGTTGTTGATGGCGGGCCAGTCAAACTCGGCATCGGAGACGATGCAGCGATACTGCGGAGTGAATCAGATCGAGACTGGCTGGTTGCCACCGATATGCTGATGGAAGGTGTCGACTTCACCTTCCCGCCAGCCACGGCAGCCTTGGTCGGCCGTAAAGCCCTCGCGGTCAATTTGAGTGACATTGCGGCCATGGGGGGGCGCCCAACGGCTGCGTTCGTGTCCGTGGCATTGCCGATTGAAAAGGGTGTCGAATTTGCTCGAGACCTTCATGTGGGCCTGCTGGATCTGGCCGATCGGCATCATGTCGTCCTGGCAGGTGGAGACACCAACAGTTGGCACGGTCCGCTGGTCATCAACGTCGCTGTCGTTGGCGAGCCTTGGGGGCTGCAATCGATTACTCGAGCAGGAGCGAAGCCGGGCGACTGGATCTTCGTCACGGGAACCCTGGGGGGAAGCATCAGCGGACACCATCTCACATTCGAACCACGAATCCTCGAAGCACTCGCATTGACCAGAATGGTTGATGTGCACGCGATGATTGACGTCAGCGACGGACTGGCTGCCGATCTGCACCATATTCTGAAACAGAGTCAGGTTGGAGCGGTTCTGGACGCAGGAGCCATTCCGATCAGTCAGGCGGCACTCGAAGCAAACGACCATAGAAGTCCGCTTCAACACGCGCTGTCGGATGGTGAGGACTTTGAATTGATCTTCACGGTGTCGCCTGAGGACGGGCGACGATTACTAGCGACCTGGACTGAGTCGACTCCGATCAGTCACATCGGTCTGATCACGGCCGAGCCTGGCTGCTGGCTGAAAACGGGGGAACAACTGGAACCGTTGGCACCACTGGGCTGGAGTCATGCGCTGAATGAAACTGGCGGGGATAAGGACCGCCATCCGTGATCGCGCTGCCACAGTTTGGCGGCCACCCATTTCTCGTTTGAGGTCGATATTTTCAGCCCAGACCCAAAAACTGCACTGCTCGTCCATTCCAATTGAGTTGGGCAGAATGATGGAGGGCAGAACAATAAGACATAGGGAATCATGATTCTTCATCGTTCTGCCCCACATCGTTCTGCCCATCTCACTGATTCCATTAAGAAAGAGGAGACCTTCGGTCGGGGCGTTCGGCGGGGTCGAACTCATGACGTGCGCCGAACGGGCGTGATTGCAGCCAAATTTTGACGTCGTGTCTCGTGACGATCGGCGGATGTGTGGATAAGATATCGCGTCAGGGGAGTGACGGAAGAAACTTGAGAACTGGAAACGGAAGTCAATATGCCTGCCTGGCCTGGCGGACCTTGTCTTGAGTGCGGTGTGGATATGCCGCCGAACATGATCCATTGTCGCGAATGTCGCGCATTACTGAATCCAGAACTTGAACGCGATAGCGTTGAGGTTCCCGTTTTTGTTCCGCTTCAAGAGCTTGATGCCATGGTCGAGATCGAACCGATCGGAATGTTTGTGGGTTGCCCCAAATGTTCACAAGAGTTGAAGATCAACAAGAAATACCTGGGTCAGCGAGTCCAGTGCAAATTCTGCACGGCCGACTTCCGACTCGATCCGACTCTTCCAACACTGGCCCAGGCGGATGTCTATTCCAAGTGCCCGCACTGCGAACAGGAACTACGGTTCGCCCGAAAGTACATCGGTATCCGGGTCGCCTGCCGGTTCTGCGCTGGAAAAATTAACATTGTTGAAGGTGGTCGATAGTTCGAAATACGGCTTCACGGCTGGGCGAGTGAAGGCCAGCGATTCGCAAAGACGATTGAGCCGATCACGACAGCGAGTAATCCGCCAAACTGTGCACCCCAGATCGAGCCACCGACCCAGGCATAGCACAGCATTGGCACTGTTTGTTCTGGAACACCGGCGAATGCTCGCACGTAGAACTCAGGGCTGAGTGTTGCCAATCCCATCGCAACCAGACCGCCAGCACACCAGCAACAATAGACGCCGCCAATCATCGGAATCAGTTGTCGAATCGCCACCACGAACGGACAGCGGGCGCGTGAGACAATTCCGACGACCAGCGTAAAAACCAATGCGGCAATCATTCCGTAAATCAGCCCCTCCAGAATTCCCTGTGCAATCGCTGCACGCCAGATGTCTGCGACACCTTCCCAATACATGACCTGCCGGAAGTAGTGCGGGCTGACAACTCCATTGATGGCATTCGTCGACGCTCCGATCATGGCACCTCCAGCCAGAGTTGCACCGGCAGTCATGACCAGGGCCATGGGATTGGGCGAGTCGTGCATGGTTGTCGGTGTTCCCGTTTACAGACGCTGTTTCATGATTCGTGGCGATATTGTACTCCGCCACGGCTTCATCATTTTTCTGAGGAAAAGAACGGGAACAGCTTTTTCATTTCTGCTTCGTTGGGGCGGCGACCGTATTCGCAGAGTTCGAATGCTTCGGCGTATTTGACGGACTTACCAGCCTCGTCACCATACCAGCGAATTACATCACTGCGATAGCGGTCGGCTTCAGCAGATTGACGTGCCTGCCAACGCTGTTTGAGCCATGCTTTGCGACCAGCATCGTCAGCTGCCGGGGGAACAGTTCGAACAAATTCTTCGCTGCCGCTGGCTCCCCCTTCGTAGACCTGCGATTCCAGTTCGTGCAACGCTTCGACCTTCAGGTCGAGCACGTCATCGACGGAAACAACCATATCGGGCTTGAATGGATAGGGCTTTTGAAACCCATCGCTGGAATACATGAAAACGGGATTTTTCTTAAGAGGAGGCGTATCAGGACAGAAGAACGGGACCGTCACCATGAATGCGGCGTCCTGGACGAGGATGCCGACGTAACGGTGATCCGGGTGATAGTCCCACGGGCGATGGGAAATCACGATGTCAGCCTTCCATTCCCGAATCACCTTGGTGATCAGCCGTCGGTTTTCCAGTGTCGGTTCCAGTTCTCCGTCGTGAATGTCGAGGACTTGCGAGGTGACTCCCAGTTTTTTCGCGACCTTGGCCGATTCGGCGGCGCGACGGAGAGCCAGTGGTCCGCCAGCCATTTGCCAGTGACCGATGTCGCCGTTTGTGACCGAACATAGCTTCACATGGTGGCCCAGCTTAGCCCACTTCGCTGCTGTCCCACCGGCTTTGAATTCGGCATCGTCTGGGTGAGCTCCGAAGACGATGATCCGCAGTTTTCCATCGTCCACGGGAGCATCGGCCGCAAACGATGCCGGAATGGCAAAGACGTTGATGGTGAGCAGAAGGAGTGAGGCTTTCAATACGTCGAATGATGGGAAACTGCTGTTGGGCATGGCTGATATTCCGTCAGGGAATCGTTCGGAGGGAAACGGCAGTCAAATCGTACCGTAGTTGAACCTGAACCTGAAATGCACAGACTCGTCCCTCAATGTCAAAGAAGAATCGTCGTCGATGATGGAATGATTTTCTCACGGTTGGTTGCCATGTTGCCGGATCCGCTACAATTTCTTCAAGGAAACACAGAACATGGAAAACTCAGTCGGTTACGAGGTCGAAGTCTTTTACGACGGAGACTGTCCACTCTGCCTGCGTGAAATCAACATGCTGCGACGGAAGGATTCCAAGGGGAAAATTCGGTTTACGAATATCGCCGATCCGTCATTTCACTCGCTGAAAGTCGGCAAGACGTACGACGAATTGATGCAGCGCATCCACGGACGGCTTCCGGACGGAACCTGGATCGAAGGGGTCGAAGTCTTTCGTCGTCTGTACAAGGCGGTTGGATTCGGGCCACTCGTCGCTGTGACTCGACTGCCGATCATTTCGCAGATCATGGACCTTGGATACGTCCTGTTCGCTCGAAACAGGTTGCGACTGACGGGACGCTGCAATGCGGGAACGTGCGATATCAAGTCGAAGCCAGGTATGGGTGAATGAACCTCCACGAAGTATCCTTGAAGGTGATTTGACCGCGATCGACGACGGGTACCTGATGCAACAGTGTTCTGACTGTTGACAGGGGGGATGCGTCATCGATTCACGACAATGCAAATCGCCTTTCAGGACGATATCGACCGTCTGTCTGCCTGATGCTAGACTTCCTCCGATTCCGGGAATGGAGATCGGCCGGGAGTTATTTCAGCAAAGGCGTGCAATCGAATGGGCGATACGATTCGAGTTCTAATACTGGCAGTTGTCCAGGGAATCGCGGAGTTTCTGCCGATCAGTTCCTCGGGGCATCTGGTGATCATCAACGAAATCCTGAAGCGACTTCAGGGGGGGGACATTCCCGACGAAGGAATGACACTCAATATCGTTCTGCACGTTGGAACTCTTGGTTCGATCATCGTCGTCTATTTTCGGCGATTGCAGCGAGTCCTGATCGAGATGGACTGGCGATTGTGCTCCGCTATTGTGCTGGCATCGGTTCCGGCAGCGATTGTCGGGATTGGATTCAAAGATCAACTCGAACCTTTATTTGCATCACCCGCGGTCGCTGGTTTCGGGCTATTGATCACAGCTTCGCTACTGATTCTCGGGCAGCGTTTGCAGTCGGGACGATTTACAGACCGACAGCTTCCCTGGCCAGTGGCCTTCGTCGTCGGTTGCTTTCAGGCGGTTGCATTGGTCCCCGGGATTTCACGTTCAGGAAGTACAATTTCAGGGGGATTACTCAGCGGTATGGAGCGTGAGTCCGCAGCGACGTTTTCGTTTTTGATTGCGATTCCGGCAATCGGCGGGGCTGCTTTCCTGGACATGCTGAAATTTCTGAAGCCAGGTGCGATCGACGCCGTAAAACTGCCGATTCCAACGTTGCTGATGGGAATGATCGTTTCATTCATTGTGGGGATCTTCGCGCTGCGGCTACTGATCCAGTTAATCTCGCGACAACGGTTGCACTGGTTCGGATATTACTGCGCGGGGATGGGAATTGCAGTCCTGGTTTGGCAGGGATTCGAGGGAAAACTGCTCGTCAAAATCGGTGCACTCGGTGGCTAAAACGGCCACGGGAGCAGCAAAGCGTGATGTTGAAATAACACCGCTCGTCCGGCGGCGCCGACTGCTGGCGTGAAGAACAACAGGAACACATAGAAGCCCAGCAGTGGCCACAAGACGATGTTGGAAAGCATCCGGAGGATCAGCCAGGTCTTCCGCTCTTTCTTTCGCGCCCGCGAGTAGGCCCATCCGACGAAGATCCGTGCGGGATAAATGCTGAAGATAAATAGGGGTGTCAGCAGCCAGCGCATGTCCTGTGGGGTTTCGAACAGTTTGAACAGATAGAGTGGCAACGCGAGCGCGTACATGATAACCACCGACAACAGGAAGACGATCGGTGTCCGTCGGTACAGTGCACGTATGGTGGTCAATTGAAACATCGCACCGATTCGCTGCTCTGCTGCGAAGTGGGCCTGCAGAAACGGGACCCAGCTCAACACGCAGACAAGGGCCACGCCGCCAATGATGGTTAAGATCGCCTGCCCCGGTTTCGAAGTATCTTGAAGCGCCCCGAATAACGCTGTGGGGATGAACAGCCATGCGAACGCTCCGAAGAATCCGCGCAGTCCCAGCCAGAAGTGGTGCCTGAGTCGTAACGCGGCGACAAATTCGCGGACTGCTGTTGTGGCCAGGTCTGCGTAATCTCCTCGCATCAGTTGGCGAACCAGCCACAATCCGTTCAAGGGAGTTGGCCAGAAGAACAGCATAAGTCTTCCGCCGCGTGCGATCGCCAGAACGATATGAATTTCGACGGCGATGGCAATGACCGTCAAGGCAATCTGCCAGCCGATTGCCACTTGTGACCCCGGCGCGATCAACTCGGCGTCGCCTGCTGCGTCTGCGACAAGTCGGACGAACCAGCACCAGAACCAGACTCCAAACGCAATTCCACCCAGCTTGGGGGCTAATGGGAGCAGTGGCATCGCGTACCGCAGCTTACCCGTACGAGCGACTCGCCCTTCCGCTTCCAACATGAAACCCAGTGCCAGAAAGTTCACAACGGGAATCGCCGCCAGAAATGCCAGCATGGCAAACAGACTGACGACCCCGAACAGGACTTCGAAGTTCCAGTAGCCCGCCTTGAGCGGGTGTCGCAGCAGATGTGGAAATGGAGCGAGCGAATCGAACGAGAAATAGTTCTCGTCGGTGCGAGCAGATTCTTCTTCCATGGAATCGGATTCGGGGACTGGCGTGAATTCCGCGAATTCGATCGGCAGGGGTTGGGAATGCCCTGAATCTCTAGTCGAATTTGCGGTTGCGACGGGACGCAGACTCACGGTAATCCCTTCCGGGTGAACGAACCGAACCACTGGCAATTTAGGTTCTGCCAGAAATACCCCGGTTTATACCCGCAGGTTTCGGAAATGTCGTTCAGTCCACCCGACACACAGCCCGAAGCGGTTCGAACATCGGAAAGCGAACTTGTGTGGGGGTGCCACGATCTTGGTGTCTTCGACAAGGTCGTGCTGAATTTGGTTTCCAGCCCATTTCACAACCGAACTCTTCGCCGCTCCAAGAAATTTCGCTCTTTTTCATGATCCATCGAAGAGACGGCCTTGTCGCATAGGTAACTACACATCGCAGAATGCAATTTTCGGTAGGTTCACCATGGTTTGCGGCCCAAAGGGCCAGTCGTTCACCCAGCCAGGGCCCTTCGGCCCTGGAATCGATCCCACCAAAATCTTCATGAGGCCTGAAGGGCCGGTCGTTCC
>CAIWEX010000181.1 GCA_903911795.1 uncultured Schlesneria sp. | reverse complement strand
GGCTCGAGATGTCATGGAATCTCACGGTGGCCGCATTCGTGTTGAAAGCGCCGTTGGCAGCGGTACAACATTTACACTCAAATTCCCCCTCGTTCCGGCGGCATCCGCGTTAATTCCCGCCAAGACGCCAGCCTGATTTTCGACGTAGTTCCCCCGCACCTTGGGGTGCATCCGTAGGGGAGGAACTCTGGTAAATGATCGGGCATGTTTGCGGGCGCGTCGGCCAATTCGGCATTGATACCGACATGGTGTTCCTCAGAAGGCCCAAAGGGCCAGTAGTTCACCCAGCCAGGGCCATGAAGCCCTGGAATTGATCCCACCAAAAATCTTCATGAGGCCTGAAGGGCCGGCCGTTCCTTTTGACGAGTCTAAATACGAACGGAATTTTCGGCCCTTCAGGCCTCAGATCCAGTTTTTACATGGATTTCCAGGGCCGCAGGGCCCTGGCTGGGTGAACTGCTGGCCCACTTGGGCCGCAAGATTGAAACCTCCAGTGTTTCTGAAAAACACTCCGTGTCGGCCGATTTTGCATTGATACCGACATGATGTTCCTCAGGAGTATGCGGGCGATTTTCAGTCCGTCAATTCGAACTTGAAGTCGTTCTTTGACGCGTTCTTGTCGACCACACTGGTCAGGCCTGACGTATTGGCATCCGCGTACTTCTTGGGAATCGGCGATTCTGCTTCGTTCTTTTCCGCACCTGGAAAGCCCGGCATGTCGGGGACCTTGTCAGGGACAAAGCTGATTCCCACTTTGTAAGATCCAACCATCGCGCCATCGCCGGGTTTCTTGGTCGTCAACGTGAATCGGCCGTTTGCATCGGTCGTACCTTCTGCCACCATCCCTTTGTCGGGCAGAAATGCGACCGAAAGCTTTGGCACCGGCTTCCCTTTGTATGTCACGACCCCTTTAACAGGGACGGTCACGGGGCCGTCACCACCCCCACCACAACCGCTCAGCATCGCGCAGACGCCAAGTAACACGAACATTCGTTCCAGGTTTCGACAAATCACAGCAGTCATCTCCCAAGGAGGTAAATTTAGTTTCCATTTGAAGCGGAATTTTGATCGTCAGCGAGGAAAGGCATTAACCCCATCAGCCGGAACGCGCTAGCGTCCGGTTTCCGTGAGTCATAACCGGACGCCAGCGCATTCCAACAGACGAGTGAATGACCGGCGACTTCATTTCGGTCCTGCCTCGGTCCCACTGCATGGCAATCAATCATGCCATCAGCACACGTTTAAAAATCCGAAGCGACTTCGCCGCTGCCGATCGTAGCAACTGCACGATAAACGTTGATGTCAATGTTTTCGTTGATGAAGCGAGCGCTACCATCTGCCATTGTGAAATGGCCTCCCCCCACATGCTTGCTCGCGAACGAGTAATTGTTCGGCCAGTCGCCAACATTGAGTGGTCGCTTGAGCAATGCGTTCAGCGGGATGGCGCAAGTCGCAGTCGCGGCATTGGGGTTGTACCACCAGCACCACTGAGTCCAAGCAGGAAGGTTTTCGCCGACGGCAAACGTATTGCTGGTCCCGTCGGTGATATCGCGCATCCGCGTCGGCCCGTTCGTATTCTGTTGATTGGAACAGAGAATACCGTTACCCGCATTCAAGCCCTCGGTGCTCCCGGCATTCTTACCGCTTGGGGAACTGACGGGATTCCATGCGGCAATTCCCCAAGCCCAATTACTTCCAGCACACGCTTTGTAATTTGTGACAGCCCAGGTCCCTGGCGGACTGGCGTTATAATCAGAGCGATTTCCCAGACGACCGTTCCCGTTACCATCATCCGAGGGACACAGGAATGCTTGGATGATAGTATTTGCAGCCGCGGTATTCGCCGCGTTACCAGCCAACGGACCATTGTGGTTTATCGTATTATAAAGGTTGGCCTGGTCAATGTAAGGCAGGCACATCGTCAGCCAGCTATGGCCCGTGTCAGCGATGGCTTGACCGCCACCCCCGCCTCGTACGGCGAAATTGACAGGGAAGCAGTTGAGCGTGTCATGATAGTTATGAAACGCCAGGCCGATCTGCTTCATGTTGTTCTTGCATTGAGTCCGGCGAGCCGCTTCGCGAGCCTGCTGAACAGCCGGTAGCAAGAGTGCAATTAGGACGGCGATGATGGCAATCACCACCAAAAGTTCAATAAGCGTAAACCCCCGACTCTGCGTACGACGCATGACGTGCCTCCGACCGGAAGAAAGGAAATAAGCGGAAAACCAGAACGGCTTCCAAGATGACAAAGATGTTATGTCGCAAAATTGAAAAACTCAAGCATTTTTTCGCAACATTGCTACGTGAGGATCTCCTCACGCCAGTTTCAACAAGAGTTGAGACACAGGAGTCCACCTGATCCTTGTCCGCCCTTGAGTCGTCGCCATCTCTTTCGGACAAGACTATCGTGAATGACGTCGGGGCGAATTTTGATAACGTACGTGAGCTATCCCGCTCGCCAGTTATCGCAGCGCAGGCACAGATCCAGAAAACTATCGAACTCGGAACTACGGACGGATTTCAGGTTACCCATCTGTGCGAGGATGGCGAGATTCTCACTCGCCAGCGATTTGAAAAGCGGTTACGGAGTTGGCAACGCGACTTGTTCTGTCGACATCAAGTATCCCACCAGATCCCGGACTTGCTCAGCAGTCAGATTCTGCAGCAGGCCGTCAGGCATCACAGAAAGATTTGTCTGCTTGATCTCTTCGATTTGTTTACGGTCAAGCGTCACTGGTTCGAGTGCTGTTTGCAGAGTCAGCGTTCGTTCATTCTGTTCGCTGATCACGCCTGTCAGAACGCGTCCGTTTTCCAGGACAACCGTGATGGCGCGGAAGTCTGCGCCAACGCTGGCGCTTGGATCCACGACGTTTTCCAGCAGATAATCGAGATTCTTGCGATTTGATCCGGTGATATCGGGACCCAGTTTGCGACCCACACCGTAAAGGACGTGGCAGTTCGCACAGGTCTTCTGGAACATTCCGCGTCCGGCACTGAGGTTGGCCTTCCCTAGCGACTCGGTGGTCAGTTGCGACTTGTATTGGTCGATCAGGATTTTTTTCTCGGCCGCTGTGACGCGAACGTCACCCCAGAGTTCTGTCAGATCCTTCGTCAATGCCTCGTTCTCAAATGAGCGGATCTGTCGAGCGTGATAGGCGGTGATTTCACTGGACAGGATTTTCTTGTCACGGACAGCCTGCAACAGTGTCTTGGCATAGGCAGGTCGTGACACGAGCGTATTGACCATTTCAGCTCGTTCTGTGAGGCCGAAACTTCCGGCTCGATTCAGAATCTGCTGTGGAGTCTCAGGATGGTCGTATTGCGCCAGACCGCGAATCGCTTCGAGCATGATGGCACGGTCACCCAGCAGATTGAACAGTGTCGGTACGTAGTCCGCAGGTTTGCTGACCAGCAAGGCTCGCAATGCCTGACGACGCGACTCCGGCTCCGCATTGCCGTTCGTGACCAGCTTTCGCAGTTCTTCGACAGCTCGCCCGTCACCAAACACCACGCTCAAACCCTGCAGGTGCCGCTTCAGATCTGCGGAATCGACTTTGGCAAACTTGTCCGCAGCCTGCGACCACCCGGCAGGTGCCTTCGCCTTCTGCCATCCATTCAGCCCTTGAGCCATCCCTGCAATGATCGCCGGCCCGTTCGTCGCGTCCTTCACCGCCAGTTCGACCAGTTGATCGACCGTTTTCGGATCACGTTCAATTTCCAATGTTAACCGGCGGGCAATGCATTCTGTCACGAGCGGAATTCGCGACACTTTTGCCAATGCCAATGCTCGTGCTGGATCGCGCGGAACCGAGGGTTCGATTCCGTACCAGAGCATCAATGGAAACATTCGGTCATTGGCAAATTCGGTTTTCTTGACCAGTGCCTCGGCCACCTGCCAGCGCTTGTCGAGAGGCAGTCGTTGCAGCATCGAAGCAACGTGCAATTGAACCAGCCCCGAAGGAAGGTTCACCATCCCCGAAAAATGAGTTCCGTTCGTTTTTTGATTGGGCTTGCCCAGCAACATTTCGAGCAGCGTCGGACTCGACGGTTCATTCACGTTCAAGTCGGCGATGATTCCGAGTGCAGCGACTTGAATGTGTTCATCGTGAGCCAAGCCATTCGCATTCGCGTCGCTCTTGCCAAGTGCATGCAGCGTCTCCATCAATCGCAACTGTTGAGGAACAGTCAGATCACCTTTCAACAACTTCTGCAGCGACGCACTCGCATCAACAACATCGGCGGCGGCAGGGGCTTTTGCAAACCTCTCGGCCAAAATTCGCCGGGCTTGTCGCGGCCACCAGGCGTTCGCATGCAGTTGCAACTTGACGAGTTCGGCACTCGACATTTTCGCCAGGTCAAACGGCGGAACCTTTTTCGGCTGGCCATACGTCAATTTGTAGATTCGACCGCTGGTCCGATGGACACCATCGTGGTCGTGGCATTCCCCGGTATCGCTCCAGTCTGCGATGTAAACTCCACCATCCGGGCCGGTGATCAGATCCATCCCGCGAAACCAGGTATCCTTCACAAAGCACATATCAGGCCCGCGTTTGGCGGTATAACCAGCCCCTTCTCTAACGGGAATATCGCAGTTGATTCGCAGCCCGTGCAGGTTCAACGTGTAAATCCGGTTGCGGTATTCTTCGGGCCAGTTGTCCCCTTGATAGATCATCAGTCCGATGTGAGCGTGGCCACCCCCGGCGGCACTAGTCTTGTCCGTCACCCCCTTGCGGACATCGCCCCACGATTCGCCGGTATCCCAGTGAACATGGTCCGCCGTCTGCTCAATCAGTTGATACGTATGCGGGTTCATGTCGACCCCATACATACGCCGCACATGGGCTCCTGGAATAACATGCCACAAGTGGCCGATCACAGTATTGATGACAAATTGCTCGCCATGCTGATCAAAGTCGTACCCCCAGGAATTGGTCATCCCATGCATAACGGTCTCGACCGTTCCCCGCGTCGGATGGTAGCGCCAAACCCCGGTGTTGATCTTGATCCGCTGGGATTCGCCCGCTTCTGGCTTGCCGATACTGCTGGTTGCCTGAATTCCGTGGCGCGCATACAGCCATCCATCGGGCCCCCATTTCAGACCGTTCGCAGGAGTATGTCCGACGACTCCTTCGTTCAGACCATCAAGGATGATCTGCGGAGCCGCATCCGGGATGTCATCACGATTCGCATCGGGAATAAACAACAGGTTTGGCAGGCAGATGGCCCAGATCCCGCCATAGCCGACTTCAATGCTGGTCAGCTTTCGCGCGGAATCCCAGAAAACGGTTCGTTTGTCGTGCTTCCCGTCGCCGTCGGTATCTTCCAGAACAACGATCCGATCGCGCTGGTTAGGATCAAATCCCCCGGCACCCCCTCCAGCCCAACTGTAGTTCTCGGCAACCCACAATCGCCCTCGTTCGTCTGTGGTGATGGCAATCGGATTCTGAACATTCGGTTCTGCAGCGAAGACTGACAGGACAAACCCAGGCGGCAACTTTGCAGTCGCAACGACTTCTTCAGGAGCCATCGGCGCCGTCGTGGCCTTTTCGGTGTTCTTCGGAGTTGGGAAATCGTCAGCTCGCAACGCGGCGGGAATGCTGACCATCACCAGCGAAAGTAGTACAAAGGAAACCAAGGCGCAGCGCATGAGGAGTGTTCCATGAATTGGCAGGAAAAAGAT
>CAIWEX010000180.1 GCA_903911795.1 uncultured Schlesneria sp. | reverse complement strand
TTTTAGCAGACCACGAACTCGGAATTGTTGTAGACCTCGGTTACGGGCTTGAGCGTTCACCCATTCCGCAGTTGAGGCTCGCTCTTTGTAGATCTTTTTCGACTCAGGCAATCCCATGCGTTGACGCCAAGCAGCGACTTCCGGCGTATCTGTAGAAATTGGCATAAACGGGTCGATTCCCTTGGCGATTTTCTTGTCTTCTTCCTTCACCGGCATGTAGACCACGACGCCCAGTTGCGTCAGGGTGATCGTGTCTTTGACGATTGCGTACCCGCCGTCCAATAACAGTTCGGCGGGTGTCGTTGCGAGTCGTTGTTGAATTTGTTCGACCATCGGGATCGCCAGTCCAGCATCACTCCCTTCGCTACTCACGTCCAATCCAACGATGATCCCTGAGTCGGTGTCTGTGGCGAATTGCACGTTATATGCAGGATTGAAGCCACCATTCGCCATTTTCATATTGCGGGCTTCGGGGTCCGTCGTCGACACGCGGGTCGTTTTACCGTCCCCTTTTTTTCGTTTCTCACGAGCAGCGCTAAGTTTAGGCAGGGCCGCCAATGCCTTCGCAACGCGTGCCTCACGGTCGGTAGCGACTCGTTCGCGAGCCGCCTTCTGACGAGTGGCCGCTTCCGAGGGGGTCTCGTCTGCGTTTGTCTTGAGTGCCTCGACTTGCTGCTGTGCCACGGTATGCAGTTCTTGCAGCGATTGTTCACGACGGAATGACGATCTACCAGCACTCGCCCGAACTCGCATCCCATCCTGTGCGACTCGCTTCAGGGACACCAGGCCCTGTTGCATTCACACCGTGATGTTATTCGTCAACACATCGTCCAGTAGCTCCGTTGATCCCGTGCGAAATCGTGATAGCCGATCGTGATTGACCGACACACCACCACAAATCCAACGAAACGGGTTGTCGCGAGTGGTTCGGCGCTCAATCTCTCTCGCGCTACCAATCCCCTCCACAGTGGCAAATAACCATAAAGCCATGAGGATTCGAGGATCAATTGCGTCGCGACCGACCCCTCCTTCGACGGCAGTAATTTTGTCATACAATGAGGACAGATCTTGCGCCATCACAAACGTCCAAACCGCACGCACCGGATGGTCCGATGGGACTAAGTCGTCCACGCATATCTCGCGAAACTCGAACTGATCGCGCACTGGACGTTTGACGCGAGGAACCCCGCGATTCACCGCAATAGGCGCAGTCGAATTTACGATCTCCGCACGTGTCGCTGGTGTTTGAATTTCTGCGCGTGGAAGATCCGCGAACAAGGATGGTTGTGAATTGAGGTTGGAAACGCGATCGACTGGGAGGGGTTGTGTCATGGCGAGAATCCTAGCGCCCGTTCACAAGGGTGAAAAGACTAAAGGAGCAAAAATCGTCGATAAAATGCAAAAAATGACAGCCTCGGAGCGATGATGGCTACGTTGACTTTCGTCTGCTCAAAGCCGCTTGCGGGTTCCCCAACGATAGGGGGTAGGGACGTCCCATTGGTTTGAGACGCCCCTCCCTCCGAACCGTACGGGCGGTTCTCCCGCATACGGCTCTCCAGTCAGTAGGTTCCGATGGATTGAACGAAACGCATGTGGGCCGCGTTCAGGCTTAACAACCCACATTCCGTA
>CAIWEX010000179.1 GCA_903911795.1 uncultured Schlesneria sp. | reverse complement strand
GGTTTCTTTTGACGTGGTCACGTAATATGCGATTCCTGCTCGAGAATGGAAATCCAACTGGCCTCGACCGTCGATGGGACTGCTGCGGGGAGATGACGCGAATGCCAGTCGCCACCAACGGCCTGCAATTCGTCACGTTTGACGTTCACCAGAGTCTGAATCCGGTCAACTCGACGGTCCTCGCTGACATACCCCAGCACAACCCCGTTGTAACAAAGGGCCACGCAGCGAATCCCATCGGTTCGTGCGATGTCACGGGCCAATGCCACGACCGCCTCTGGAGTCGTCTTGAAGACGAAGTCGGGGCAACCATCTGTCGGCGCGGTGACATCGCGATCCGCTTGCAGGACAAGCTGCTGGGTCGCGGCAAGTTTCGTTAACCAGGCTTCCACGAGTGGACGTTCGGGCACGGGGCAATTGACGGTGATCCGTAACTTGCAGTCGTCCGACTCCGTCAGCAGATCAATGGCGTCAAACCAGTGCATCCAGCAGTTCTTCAGAATCTGTGGAACCGCCGCCGAAACGGCCGCAGAGTCTCCACTCAGATGGTAGACGTTGGTGGTTCCGCAATTCGGACGGAGTCGCAGCACATAATCGACAGGCTCACCGAATCGACTTCCCGAGCCGAGCAGGAAGCGGAACAGGTCGTAACCCGTGCAGGTCTTTACGACTCGTTCGCCAATCCGGACGATATGACCGTTCGGAAGCCGCCAATTCATCCCTACGATGTTGTCACAGAAGGGACCGAACCGCGAGGACGCTGGCGCATAACTGGTCGACTCCACCTGTTCACGCAGCGTCGCATGGGAATCAATCATCAACGGGAATCGCAACTGGTGTGCAGCCGCCAGTTCTTCAACATCACGAGCTGTCCCGGTGGCGGACAATGCCACGACCCCATCGATTGGATCGAGAAACGGCGTAAAGCAGCGCGGGTCGACGGTGGCGTGCCCATTCGTTTCAGGGTCATGCACCGGCCCGCTCTTCTTTGGTTCAGTCATCCCTTCAAACCGTCGATCGGCAAAGACTTTGAGCGGATTCAACTGATGTCGTGGGTTAAACACCGCTGGAATCGCCAACTGGATTCGAGTCATCTCGGGACCGAATACCAGTGGCATGTACGCTGTCTTGTCGTTGCCGATTCCATGCTCGCCCGAGAGAGTTCCTCCAACATCAACTACACGCTGCATCAATCGCTTGCCAATCAGTTCGATCGCTTCCAGTTCTCCATGCTTGCGAGAATCAAACAGGAAATTCGGGTGCAGATTTCCGTCGCCCGCATGAAAGACATTGACCGCACGAATCCCTGCGGCATCCGCTTCGTCGTACACCAGTTGCAATAGCTCTGCCAAAGCTCGCTTGGGAATCACGGCATCTTGCACAACAAAGTCGGCACTCAACTGCCCCATCAACCCACCCGCCACTTTGCGGGCTTTCCACAACTTTTTGCGAAGCTCTTCATCATCGCTGAAGACCACATCGCGTGAACCTGCGGCTCGCAGAATCTCTGCCACCGCTTCTACACGGGCATCGACCAATTCCGGCGGACCGTCGATTTCCGTCAGCAGCATAAACGAATCTTTTGGCAACCCGACTGCCATGTGACTGTTTTCCACCATGGCAACACAGCGCGGATCCATCAGTTCGATTGCGACGGGAAACGACGAATGTGCGACGAGGGCATGAATCGCCTTTTCCGCAGTGATCAGGTCGGCATACGTCGCCCGAAAGGTCCAGACCTTGTCTGGTCGAGGCAGCACGCGGAGCCAGAACCGGGTGAAGGCCCCCAGCGTCCCTTCGGATCCGACCATGAACCGCTTCCAATCCTCGCGCCAGGGGCCACGGCCTCCTGCCGGCCCGCCGAATCGATGGACACTCCCATCCAGCAGGACTGCTTCGACACCCAATACATAATTACTTGTCACGCCATAGCGGAAGCAGTGAGCCCCCCCGGCGTTCATCGCGACGTTGCCTCCCAGTGTGCAGACCGGGCCACTCGAAGGATCGGGCGGATAGAAGACTCCGTGCGGTTTCAGGATCTCGTCCAGATTATTCAGGACAACACCCGCTTCGACTTCGCACCAGAACCCTTCGGTACAGATCTTCCGGACGTTGCGCAGGGCCGAAGTGTGAACAATGACGCCACCCTGAGCCGCTACCGGTCCACCTGACAGCGACGTCCCGGCACCACGCATGCAGATCGGTACCCCGAGTAGCTTCGCACTTTGCAGCACTCGAACCAGCTCATCCGCATCGGCAGGGATCACGACCGCATCGGGCCGAAACGTCTTGTAGCCCAACCCATCTGCGTCATATCCCGCCAGTTGTGATGGCGCGGTCAGTACTCGTCCTCGAACAACAGACGATTTGAGGAGCGAATGAAGTTGAGACTGGATCATGGATTTTTGACGCTATCGGTAATGCGATGTCGCAAGAAGGAGTGACGATGCCACACAAGTCATTTCTCGCACCTCTATTGTGCAGAATGAGTTGCGTCTTTGGAAGTCGTTGCTGAATTGGCCCAGAAACTGTCCGAGATCCTGAAGTTTCCCTCTGGATTTTCCCATTTCAGGTCGGTCTTCCGTTAAATCGGGGTTCACGACTACAATCCCGCGTGATCTGTTTGTACGTGGCAACCACGGAGGAAGCGTGGAGTTGCGTCAATTCACCTGGGCCGGTGATCCAGTGGGACAGACACTTTTTGCAGCGTCGGAATGGATTCCAGGCATCACTTTGTGATGTGGCGGGAAGGGATGCATGACTCAATTCTTCGATCGTAAAGACCCGTGGGGCAACGGGATGTCTGTGTGGGTGGTGATGGCGATGGTCTTCGTCTTCCCCATCGCATGGTGGTCTCTGGGCCAGATTCGACTCGAAAACGATGTCGAAAAATGGCTCCCCAACGATGATCCCGAACTGAAAGTTCTGAAATGGACGAATGAACAGTTCCCCGTGGAAGAACGGATCTTCGTTTCCTGGGACAACAGTTCGCTGAACGACCCTCGGATTCGCAAATTCGTGGAGAAGCTCGAAGGGAAACTGGACGCAGATGGCATTCGCCGTGGTGGTGTCCCGCATGTCTCGAGTGTTGTCGAACCGCGGAACTTGCTCTACGTCATGCAGAAAAACGGTGTTGAACCGCGGGAAGCGATGCGACGCCTGGAAGGGGTGATCCTGGGAGCCGGATCGCTCAAACTGAAGCTGACCGAATTCGGAAAGTCCGGCCTCCGCCAGAGTCGACAGGAATTGACCTCCGCCGCGAAAGCCGAATTTGGCGTTGACCTGAAGTTCAGCGAACCAATCCCCGATTTCTGGACACAGGTTGCAGTTCCTCCTCCTCCGGCTGAAGAAGGGGAAACTGCCCCAAATCCGTCGGCGCCTGCAGTGATGAATGCGGCTGGCAAACTGATTGAAATCGAATCTGTCGACCACGACCTGCAGGTCATCTGGCAGGGAATTCGCCCAGGCAGCAAGCAGACTCAAGAGATCGCCGAATGGCTGACCGGGTTCGTTCCTGAAAAGGACGGGACTCAGAAAGTCGTTGAACAGTGCTTCTTTGTGCTGGGATCCCCTATCACGATAGCACTCGCCATTTCGGAAGCAGGAACTGCAGACAAGAATGAAACCGTTGACGTCATTCGCGAAGTTGCTGTTTCGGTCGGGATACCGGCCGACGCTCTGCGACTTGGTGGCAGCACGGTGTCCGCTACAGAGTTGAACCACGAAG
>CAIWEX010000178.1 GCA_903911795.1 uncultured Schlesneria sp. | reverse complement strand
TTTGATCGCATTCCAGTCCCAGCCCAAATGCCATTTACCGATACACGCCGTCTTATACCCCTTCGCTTTCAGCAACTCAGGCAGTGTGGTTCGTTCGGCGTCCAGGACCGGTTGATCGAACGAATTCACGATGCCATGAAACTTCCGCCAGTGATACCGTCCATGCAGCAGTGCGTAACGGCTGGGAGTACAAACGCCCGACGAACTATGGGCGTCCGTAAATCGTGCTCCCTGTGCCGCGAGGCGGTCCAAGTGTGGCGTAGGGATGCGAGACTCTGGATTCTGCACGCCGAGGTCACCATAGCCCATGTCGTCGGCATAAAGGATGACGATGTTGGGTCTGGCCGCCTCGGCAAGCTGTGTGGTCAAACAGAGGGCGGTGATGGCTGCGAAGATATTTTTCATGTTGAAGTGTTTCCTGAATCTTGAGTTCCGCTCCGCACGAACTGGTCACGCGGCCTTTTTCTTTCCCTTGCCCTTGCCGTTCGGTTTTGCGGCTTCACCCTTGGTCTTCGCAGGCATCGGGGCATTGACTTCGGCTCGCCATGCGACGAGGCGGTCGTGCAGTTCCTTCGCTTTTGCAGGATATTCTTTCGCGAGGTTTTTCGTTTCACTGATGTCGTCGCTGAGGTTGTACAGTTCCAGCCGGCCATCTTCGAGAAACTCCATCAGCTTCCAGTCGCCGACTTGAATGAGGCTTACTGGCGTTGTGCGCCAGAGCCCGGGGCCGGATCCCAGGTAACCTGGAAAGTGCTGGAAAATGGCATCGCGCTGCAGCTTGGCCGCAGGATCGCGGAAGAGTTTCGCGAGGCTTTCGCCATCCAGAACCTGTCGCGGCTTGGGGGCACCGGTGATTTCCAGCAGCGTCGGAAAAATGTCCACATGAATCGTTGGGACGTTACAGGACGAGCCGGGCTTCGTCACGCCAGGCCAGCGCACGATAAACGGCTCACGCGTTCCCCCTTCGTAGAGACTTCCTTTGCCGCTGCGCAGCGGAGCGTTGTCGGTGATGCCACCACCATCCTCGTCATTCGGCTTGGCTTTCTTACCTTTGCCTTCCATGCCCGGCTCTCGTTCAAGTCCTCCGGGCCGGTTGTAGCCACCCACACCGCCGTTATCACTGGTGAAGATCAGCACCGTGTTGTCGGTCATTTTCAATTCATCCAGCGTTTGCATCACACGGCCGACGCTTTCATCCACGGAGGCAATCATGGCGGCATAGGTCGCATTGTTGTGGCCGCCGACACCCGGTTTGGGTTTGAACCTGGCAATCAGTTCGGTCTTCGCGTCGTGTGGAGAATGGACTCCGAAATGGGGCAGGTACAGAAAAAACGGTTCGTCTTTGTGTCGCGTAATGAAGTCCACGGCCTTGTCAGTCAGAAAGTCGGCAAGATACTGCCCCTTGGGATGATCGGTCTTGGGATTAGTGGCAAAATCAAAATGTTCGCCCATGCTGACGATGGCTTCGTCGAAGCCTCGCTTGCCGGGAAGGTAGTTTCCCTGCTGACCGATGTGCCACTTGCCAAACATGCCCGTCGCGTAACCAGCCACCTTCAGTTGTTTGGCGATGATGTCGCGATCGAGCGGCAAATTCGTGACGTTTTCTACTGGCCGCAGCGGGCGTTTGCTCCAATCGAAACGATCGGTTCCGCCGACGGTATAGACCCCGGTGCGAGCCCCGTATTGCCCACTCATCAACGCGGCACGAGTCGGCGTGCAATTCTGGCAATGATGATGACTCAGGAGCTTCATTCCCTGGGTTGCGAGCCGATCAATATTCGGCGTCTCGTAATACTTACTGCCGAAACAGGCGACATCCGTGTAACCCAGGTCGTCCGCCATGATGAAAATGATATTCGGCCTGGAAGTCGGAGGCGCGGCCAGTGCGTGAACGGCTGCCAGCGAAGCCATCAACAGCGCGGTGAGAACTCGGAATCCAATCGTTGTCATGGTCATTCTGCCTTGAGGTTCGCTTTTTCGACTTTAGCCTATTGTTTCATGATCTCGGTGTTCTTCTCAACGGTCGCAGCCTCTGATGAACATCCAAAAAGCCGATTATCGAGGCGTCATCATGGCGGCCAGGGTCTGTGAACTCAGAAATAGACGGAACGGGCTGCCGGGTAATTCGGCGAAGTCCCAGCGCTGGTAGAACGCCTTGGCTCTGTCATCGACACAGTCCAGTATGACCGCGACAAAGGCGAACGTCTGCCCGGCTTCATGACAGTCTCGCAACGCCTGGGCGAGCAGCAGATCGCCAAGCTTCTGGCCCTGGTGAACCATGCTTACACCAAGCCACGCCAGGATCGCCACGGGCAGCGCTCGCCGTGGCAGCGTGCGAGCGAGTTCCGACGGCAGGTCCCCGAAATCGATCTGACCAGTGGCCAAAGTGTAGAAGCCCGCGATGCCGCCATCTTGATCGAACAGAACCTTAGTGGCGGAGAGCCTCTTCATCTGATTTTGGAGCGAGTTGGTTCGCAGCCAGTTGTTAACGTCGCTTTGGCCGCAGTCAAACGTCGAACGCGGATGCCTTCGGTGAAGCGATTCGAGTGCGAAGCCCGCGGGAAACACCACCCCGCTCACTTCACGCCCCGCATGATAGCCCCCAACCGCTTTTGGGCGGGAGTGAGCTTTGTGGGAGCATTCAGAGCCTGCCAGAAGGCCAGTTGCTCATCAGTACTGAGCAGAATCGTCTGATCACGCGCGCTGGCGACTTCGCGGCGTGCCTGAGCCACTGTCACGGTTCGGACATAGTCGCTGACGCTGATCCGCCGCAACTCCGCGGCGGCGGTCAAAGCTTGTTTGCTTTCCGCATCGAGTCGGACCATCAGCGGGCTAGGTTTCGCGGTCGTTGTTGCTCGCTTAGTCATTGTGCGTCTCCATGGCGATATTGTATTGCACAACGCAATACCGTCAAGGTGCCATCGCAACTCCCCATCCGAAGTCAGCAAGAAATCGGAATCCAAACGTTGTCATGGTCATTCTGCCTTGATGTTCGCTGCGTTTGCTTTTTCGGTCTTCGCCCATTGTTTCATGATCGCGATGTTCTTCTCAACGACCGCATTCCCTTTGCCAACATAGGCCGCCATGTCGCTATCGTACATCCCGTCGGATTCCGGGCCATGGTCGTGAGTATCGATCATCCATTGATCAAGACGAACGCGAAGTTGTTCGAGCGTCGGACGATGTGTTGGAACCGTAGCGAGGTTCGTCACCTGCCAGCGGTCTGTCGTCCATTCATAGAGTTCTTCAGCAGGCCGGGTTGGACTGAACAACAATGACTCCGCGAGCGGGTCGAGTTGGCCATTGGCGTGCAGTAATCGCAATGCCTGGACGATGCTCTTGCCGTCCTTGTAGGCATTGGGCTGCAAATGGGGGCGTTGCGGATAGAAATTGCGAATGTAAAGGAATCGATCGGTGCGGACGCTTCGAAGGCGTTCCACCGTCTCATCGCAACGATCGCGAGCAGCGAAAATCGCCGTACGCGGTGTGTAGTCATTTGCGAAGACATTGCGACCGTGCATCATGGGCGGTATTGGCAGACCCGCTGCGGCGAGTGAGGTCGGCCCCATATCGATGTGTTCGATGAGATCCTCGCGAACCTTACCAGAGTCGATTCTTGGCCCGCGCACGATGAATGGAATATGTGTCCCTTCATTGTAAAGGAACTGTTTTCCCCGTGCATGACTGATGCCGTGATCGGTCATGAAGATGATCAGCGTGTTGTCGAGGAGTCCTTCTTTTTCGAGCCGAGCGACGACATCGCCAACATGCTTGTCCGTAAATCGCACTGCATCAAGATACGCGGCCCAGTC
>CAIWEX010000177.1 GCA_903911795.1 uncultured Schlesneria sp. | reverse complement strand
GAACCAGTTGTCGCGAGCCCCCAGCAGGACATTGACGATCTCTGCGGAATAACCCGCTCCAGCTTTCTTCGCTGGATAAGCACGAACCACGTTCGGCCCGGCGTCACAGTGGATGACCTGATTGTGGAAGACCTTGGGCAATAAATCCCCTTCGTACACGCAGATCCCGGTCGGAGATCCGGCCCCCGTCTGCAGCAGGTTCGGAACGACACCCGGATCGTTCAGATGCCAGTGTCGCAGCGGGATTTCTGTTTCGATGTTCGTACGAGGAGACGTCCAGCCAGCCCCGGTGAATTCGTCCTTATAGCCGTAGTTTCCGAATTCCATCACATAGTTGATTCGGACACCTTTGTTACCGTCGTCATCGTTGTCCGATTGCCACAAGGTGCCAAAGCTGTCGATAGCAATTTCCCAGTTGTTTCGGAAGTCCCAGCCGAGTGTTTCGAATTCGCTGCCATCCATATTGCAGCGGAAGACCATCCCTTCCTGGTAGGGCTTGCGATGATCGTGAACTTCGCGCCCCGACAGGTCGACGATTTGCTTGCCATCCTTGTCCTTGATCCGGCGTCCGCTGTTACCAAAATTGAAATACAGCTTGCCGTCTGGGCCGAAGTGGAAGGCGTGAATCCCATGATCGTGCTGAGTTCCTTCAATCCCAGTAAACAACACTTCTTTCCGGTCTGATTTCAGGTCGCCATTATCATCGTGAAGGAAGAAGACGCTGTCTCCGCACGAGACAATGATCTTCGTCCCTTTGCCCGAAGGGGTTGGCAGAACGCAAATCCCGTGTGCCGAATCAACGTCGTGTCCCTGATGAAAGACCGACTGCTTATCTGCAACGCCGTCACCATTGGTATCTTCAAGGATCAGGATTCGATCCCCTTCCTTGCGTTCTCCGTTGCGATGTCGGTAGTTCACGACTTCGCAAACCCAGATGCGACCGAGGTGATCGATGTCGATGCTGGTGGGATTGAGCATCGCAGGATTGGATGCTTCGCTGGCGAACAGAGTTGCTTCGAGGCCTTCCGCGACATCCAGTCCAGAGACAGCATCTTTGGGATCGCGGCTACCCGCGCCACCGGGGGCGGGTGCGGCGGATGCCAGTTGGACGGGTGGTTTTTGTGTATAAACCAGGAACTGAACCGAACTGCTGTTTGTCGCCTGATCCGATCCCCCGTTGTCGATTCCCCCTCGCGCCTTGAAGCGAGTTGTTCCGGCAGGGAGATCAAACGCGATCACCGAGTTTGCATGGGTCCCGATTCCGTACTCCACGGGTTTCCCGGCAATCTTCAGCGGGTCACCGCCAGCATTCTTGTTCAAGCCGACATTGCCCCATTCGGCAGCGGCCGATTTCCATTTCAACTCGGTAAGCTTCTTCTCACCCGTCGCCGAAACCAATCGAGGTTCTGCCCAATCTGCCCAGTCGCAACCAAAGCCGTCTCCGCCATCGCGAACGACCAGGAACAATTCCTTCGCGCCGGTCACATCAACATCAATGTCGACGGACATTCCCGGAGTCGACTTATTGATAACTTTCGACTGAAACTTTGGTTCCTGAGCGTTCGCCCCGGCCCCCAAAGCACACAGCGTTGCGAAAGAAACAACATGGCGGAAAATCATCGAAGAAGGCTCCCTGCGGGTTGATAATGGCTCAAGTGATCTTTTACGCAAAATTGGAGTTCAAGGCGTAACTCCAAAAAGAAGTGGCTGGCTCGAGGGTAAAAATTCCTCGGCAGCGGCTAACTGTTGACGGCGAGTCGCACGGCAACTCGCCCGCCTCAGGTCAGCCGCTCAATGGACGGATGACGATCAACTACTTGTTGTATTCGTCGATAATCGCCTGCCAGCGCGCTTCGTTGAAGTCGGCTGGAATCGGTTCGTCGTGGTTCTGCAGCAAGTCCTTGACCGTGACAGCACCCGGGGAAACTCCGTCGGCGGGGACATCAACACCAGCGGTCCAGACGATCGCGTTCAGGATCAATTTACGGAACTGATTGCTTCCCCAGTTCACGTGATTGTGTCCACCGGTGCAGCCAAAGCCTCGCCCACCGTCAGCACGCTGAGTCGCCCAGGCCATGTGCTGAACTTCTTTGTTCTTGATCGCTTCACGGACAGCGGGATTGCCGCTGTGTGGGCCATCGCCACGTGACAGCGTGCTGTCAGGAGGAAGGTCCGTCAGGATCGGCACGACGCCGTTCATCTTGTCGCGAAACCGCATGTGGTAGTACCACTCGTCATTCGTCGAAAAGGGCTTCACACCACGAGTCACCTGGTGTTCTGGAAACTTGCTGTACTTGGCGACCCAGTGAGGATTGACCGACCAGTGAGGTTCGAAATAGCCACCGGTCCAATCGAGAAATTTCTCGCCCGACGGACCTTTTGGGACTTCGACTCCGTAGTGAATGCAGACGATTCCGGTTCCCTTGGCAGTCAGGGCATTGAGCTGTTCAAGGTGGGAGTTGAAGGGATGTCCGCCACCGCCGTCTGAGTAAATGATGACGGTGTTCGCGGAAGCGAGCTTTTCATCGCTGGGCCAGCCAGCCTTTTGTAGCGAATGAACTTCGGCATCCACCAGACCGCTTTCATTCAGGATGCGTGCGAGCAGGCTGCAGCCTGACAGGTGGTCGTGAGCCCCAAAGCCGTGGCTGGGGTTTCCCGCCAGCAGCAGAGCCTTCTTCTTGCCTGATGCCGCAGCCCCTGAAGCAGCCGCTTCTGGCTTGAGTGTCTTCAGCTTGATGTTACGGAACTGGACCTTCATCGCAGGGCCAGCATGCAATTGCAGGGCAAGCACACCCTTGGCTCGGCGTTCCTTCTTGTCTTCATCGTTGCAGATCGATGTCACGACACCGTTGATGCGATGAGTGAACGTGAATCCCTTGGCTGTGATGTGGTACTCGTTCCAGTCTTCCTTCTTAATCTTGGTCTGGATTTCTTTGGTGTCGCCGACCTGCTTAACGACGGTTGGCTTATGATCGTCGCCGATCACTGTTTCCTGACCACGATTGGCGAGAATTCCACGGAAGCGTTCGCCGTAGTTAATCCCGGAATAGGTGTCGCCCGCTTCAAAGTCAGCCTGATATCCGCCGATGACCCACTTTTCGTTGGGAACTTCGAAGCTGCGGTATTGAATCCCCGAGTTACCGCCAACGATCTTGTATTCCAGCTTCAATTCGAAATCGGCCGTTTCGCCACCACGCCAGATGATAAACGTATTCCCTTTGGTCACTTTTTCAGCGGTCGTCTGACCGGTAATCGTCCCATCTTCGACTCGCCAGAACTCAGGATTTCCATCCCATTTTTCCAGAGTCTTACCATCAAAAATGGTTTCCCAGCCATCCTGAGCCTGAGCTGTCAGTCCCATCGCCCCGAGAATGGCCAGAGCCATCCAGGCCACCATCATCCTGCACCGCATGTTCTTCTCCTGTTGGAAATCGTAGGTGATATCGAATCACTCAGCGCGGCTGAACCGTACAAAACGGTCCAGACCGATTCGTCCAGTCTGGTTTCGGATTCGGGTCGAACCGCGCGAGGGGACATTGGAACATATTGGCGACTCCCTTCGCAACCGCGGGGACACCGCTGAACGCGTAATCATTAATTTCCGCACCTGAACGGCTGGACGCGAAGTTGTCGAAGTCGAATTCATCGACGAGTGCCGGACACCTGATTGATGTTCGCCGCTGCACAGACGACTTGTTTCGAATTCCAGCCGATTCGCCAATCGGTTGCGGCACTTTATAGTCGTGGTTCGCTTCACGAACCAACGCTTCTTTGTGAGACAAGACTTCTGATGACGAGGCAAAGATTCGAGTTGCCTTGAGAAAATGCGGCGTTGGTTCGCGGAGCGAACCACGACTATCAGTGCCACTTCGGAAATCGCACTGAATGAGTAACGGCGCGACCCAGCGAGTCAGTCGTGAAGTCGGTCGCGGTGTGCTTGCTGTTTCGAAGTCTCTCTGCACCGTCTGTGGCTTTCCGCAAAGTTGTAGACATTTCGACTTGGCGCGACTGCTTCGGTTCGGCAACATATCAACGGGATCGTATCTGACGTTTCTGACAGGTCTCGATCCCCAAATCCATGTCGTATCCGTTTTGTCCAGTCTCATTCGAGTTCTTTGAAGAGAGGTGGAATCATGGCGATGCATCGACGACGGGCGTTCACTTTGATTGAGCTGCTGGTGGTGATTGCGATCATCGCAGTATTAATCGCCCTGCTTCTTCCAGCCGTTCAGCAGGCCCGCGAGGCGGCTCGCAGAACTCAATGCAAAAACAATCTGAAACAGATTGGCCTCGCACAGCACAATTACCACGACACATTCAACACGTTGCCTCCGGGGGCGATTCAAGCTTTTCCCCCTGGAAACGCACAAAATGAAGCAACGTGGGTTTCGATGATGCTGCCGGGAATCGATCAATCAACTCTCTACAACCGGGCAAATTTCAGTTCCTGCTTTGGCTGCACTGTGGCGCCGGGGAACCCGTCTTACGAAATCGTTTCACCCACGATATCAGCGATGGTCTGTCCTTCTGACGTTGATGTCGGACTGGCACTGGGGATCTACCGTCGAGGGAACTATGCAGCTAATAGCGGGATCGGTCCACTTCGAAGTGTTTCAGACCCGAAGGACTCGACGCGAATTTCGGGGCCATACACTATGAACAGCAGTACCAGAATGCGAGATTTCACGGACGGGACAACAAATACCATTCTGGTGTCTGAACTTCTCAAAGTACCAGGCGACGATTTTCGGGGCGTGATGCATTATCCAGAAGGTGCCTTGTATCAACATGACCAGACACCCAACTCGAGTGTCCCGGACCAGTTTCGATCAGGGCTTTGTGTTTCAATTACCCGTGCGCCCTGCACCGGAGTCTACACGGCGTGGAACAATCGGGCGATTGTCCTGGCGGCTCGCAGTCAACACGTCGGTGGCGTTCAATCGCTTCTGGCTGACGGTTCCGTTCGATTCATCAGCAACAACATTCACCGCCCCACATGGCAAGCCCTGTCAACGCCCAATCTGTCAGAGGTGCTGGGCGAGTTTTGAGCCTGCATGCCGCAGGATTGAGATACAGACGACGTACCCGGAGGTCCAGGCATGATTTTGAAGTGTCCATCGCGCGCGGCTGATTATCGATACGTGACATCGCGGTTCCTTTGCAGCCTGGGACTCGGGATCGTCATGATCTGCGGTTGCGGAGCAACCAGTGGCCCCGAGCGAGCCAGTTTATCAGGACAGGTCACGTTTGACGGAACCCCCGTAGAAAACGGTTCGATCGCCTTTATTCCTGATGGAAAAACCGTAGGTCCGACGGCAGGAGGTGTGATTGAAAAGGGACGCTATACGGTCGCACGCGAATCAGGTCCGGTCCTTGGGACGCATCTTGTGGAAATCAGGGCTCACAGGCCGGGAAAGCAAATCGAAGTCGCCGGAGCCGGTGGCGCTTCGGGCGGTCCGTCAGGCGGCGGGAGTGTTCAAGAGACGGAAATGTATATCCCCGAACAGTATAACAAAAAGACCACGTTGACGGTGACGATCAAGTCCGGTAGTAATGTTCATGACTTTGCTCTGAAATCAACGCCATGACGGTGTCGGTGAGTGCCTTCGGCACGCCCTTGTGCCGAGGAAACTGAAAATGCTGGAGCTGGAATCCGTCGCAACCCGATCTGGACGAACCTCGCGGCGAGCCTTTCTGCAGGCTGGGTTTCTGGGGATTGGCAGTCTGACATTGGCCGAGATGTTGAAGTTGCAGGCGAAGGCTTCCTTCAAAACGTCGCAAAGTGACACGGCTGTGATTTTGCTCTGGTGCGGTGGCGGGCCAAGTCAGCTCGAAACGTATGACATGAAGCCCGACGCTCCCAGCGAAATTCGCGGACCGATGCATTCGATCAGGACGAATGTGCCCGGGATCGACGTTTGCGAACTGCTCCCGTGCCATGCAAAAGTCGCCGACAAATTCTCGCTGATTCGCTCCGTCAGCCACGGACATAGCGGTCACCCAGACGGAACCTTTCGTTTCACAAGTGGGTTTGGCAAGGACAAGAGTGGTGGATTACTCAGTACAGAATCCAAGCATCCTTGCATCACGGCGGTCGTCAATCGAGCCCTGGGTATCACTCGCAACGGCATGCCGGTCTCGCTGGACCTCAGCAGCGGCTATCGCTGGTACGGTTCACCTGGATACTGGGGTGAAATGTATCGCGTCCCCGTGGCGTCACGTGGTTTGGAGAATTGGCGATTGCAGGTGAAGCAGGATCAACTGGAAGATCGTCGGTCGCTGCTGTCGCAGTTCGATCGTTTCCGGTCGGACCTGGATCATGATGGCAACCTGAAGGCAATGGGCTACTTTCAGCAGCAGGCGACCGAGATTCTGTTGTCAAACAAGGCCCATGAGGCCTTCGACGTCTCCAAAGAGGATCCACGGTTGCGTGAGCGATATGGTGTTGAGTGGGGTGAGCAGTGCCTGATCGCTCGGCGCCTGGTGGAACGTGGCGTGAATATGGTGACGGTTCATGTTCCCGGTCGCGCCCCAGGCAGCCTTGGGAAGAATTATGACTGGGACGACCATGCGGTGAACTGGGACCTGATTGAAGCGATGCAAGATCGCCTGCCGTTCTATGACCGAACCGTCGCAACCCTGATTGATGACCTTCATCAGCGCGGCCTGAACAAAAAAGTGCTGCTCCTGGTGACAGGTGAATTCGGCCGAACGCCGCGAGTTGACAACAACGCCCCCGGGCGTTTCGGACGCGATCATTATCCGGCTGCCATGTCGATGCTCATTTCGGGAGGAAACGGCCCACTCGGCACCGTCATTGGCGCCACCAACAGTAAGGCAGAATATCCCGCTGATCGACCACTCGATCCTGACGACATTCGCGCCACGCTGATGCATCATCTGGGGATCGACTACACTCAGGAACTACCTGACAACGCTGGGCGTCCGGTTCGATTGTGCTACGGACGTCATCTGGCTGAATGGGCTTAGACGTCACGCGAGGCCGGAGTGCCCCCAGCTACGATGGTTCGTCCACCCGTTCGGATTCAGTGGTACCAATATCGTTCGGTCGTTGGGCCGGGAATCAGTCGCATAAAAAGTATTTCCTGAGTCAACGGGCGCGAACACAGCAGCCAAAAGACGTGCGCAGGCCAACCGATTCTGGCATCCCTTCAGGATGCGTTTTTGAGAGGTAAACCTGTTCCGGGGGTTTCCG
>CAIWEX010000176.1 GCA_903911795.1 uncultured Schlesneria sp. | reverse complement strand
GGTGATGCTGATATTTTCGGGGAGAAGCACGCCGGGCAGCAGTCGACGATTTTCGCGGTCTCGCTGCATCTGTTTGGCGTATTCAGGGTTACGAGCCCAAATGGAGACTTCCTGATCGGGATGTTCTGCGAGCAGAATGGCGCAGGCCGTTGCCATTGCACCACCACCAAGGATCGCGATTTTCGTTGTCATGGAGCCGTCCGGGCGAGAAGTATCTTTTGGGACCAACGAAATTCCATTTGCCGACGGGCGGAACCTGAACTAGGTTTCTGTTGGTCGAATCCTTACTCGGAGCATGGTAATGCAAACCGCCATTGAACAACAGAATTCGCGGACCTTCGTTGATCGTCGAGCCCAGGGGGCTCCACGTGACGGTGTTCCCGAACGACGCCAATTCACCGCATCGGTCACCAACGCCAACCCCGCCATCGCCGAACTTGCCGAGGCTGTGGACCAGTACAAATTGCGTCATCACCGCCGATTCATCACGTTTGATGAACTATACAACGTGATTTCGGGTCTGGGTTACCACAAGTAGCTCAAAGAAATGACACGACGCAACGAGCGTTTTGAGCGCTGATCGTTGCGTCGAAATCATTCGGGTTTTAGCAATCAGACAGTGTTTGTGTCACAGTCTAATCAGCAATCATTTACTGCGACCGGTTTCAATAACCGGCTCCAGTTACCAGCGACCGTGGTGACCGCCGCCAGCTTCGCCTGGACCGGCCTGGCCGGTGACGAGATCACAGGTGGTGTTGGTGTCGCAATCATCGACTGAATCGGCGAAGTGGCTGCCACCGGCGGCACTCTTTGACTTGCCGTTGCAGACCGACGCGAAACCAGTGACACAGAACGACTGGTTGAGAGCACCGAAAGCGTTGGAAACGTCGTTCAGCTCGGTGTTCACGGCGACGGCGACTTCACCCAGTCCGACAACCATTGCCAGCACGGCGATCGTCAGAACGAGGACCAGTTCGGCCGAGATGATCACACCAGATTCGTCATTGCAGAAAGTCTTAAACATGGGCGGTGCTCCTGAGTTCCAAGATGTTTTTGTAGATGTGTGAACTGATTAATCGGGAGATCCGAGCAACCGTGCTGGAACCGAGGTGGAACCGTCGCCAAACGGAAGACCATTCTCAGAATTCGCTCCATCGTGATCGTGCCAACCCGAATAAAGGCAACGATCATCGAGCAAAGTGTGCGGTGGACATCGCCGCGATTTCGTCACGACGACAACCATTGACTGGCCAGTCGACGCATGCGTCACACTCAGTGTTCGATGCAGGTGATAAATGCAGAGACCGTGCCGAAGCCAGGGCGACGTCTCGCGTCTGCAGGGATCGAAGACCGTCCCATCCGAAGCCAGCAAACGACTTAGGCTCGTCACAAAAGAGAAATTACGGCGTCAGAAACTTCTTTTCGCGATCTCGGCGCGCATCATCTGCTTAGCGCCTTGTCAGCGAGAATTTTACAGTCGTCGACGTTTTGCCAAGATTTGGCCACACGTTGACTTTTTGCACAAACCACTTTGCCGCAGCAGGTTACAATCTTTTGCGTGTGGAATATGCCGAGTCTGCGGGGATTATCGCGTTCAGCAGATGAGACTGCATGTTGCCGAATCGCAACGCGATTGTTGCAGTTCGGCAACATGCAAATTCGTCGTACGAAATCGATGTCCGTGCGACGAAAAGCACACCCAATGCGATTACGCCGCGCGAACGTCGATCCGTTCTTCCGTGGGGGCGTGATCCTTCAGCAACGCCTCACTGAACGTCAATTGAGGGATCAGGCAGGGATGCTTGTATTGCTCAAGACTGGCGCCGAAGCGCGACTGTCGATGCTGGATGAATCGCTCCCAGGTTCCATTGGGGATCGCCAGGCATTCCAGCATTCCTAATCGCCCAGACTGGCGTTTTTCCTTGTACTCGACATTCAATTCCTGCAGTTGTGCATCGACATCATTTGCCAGCCGCTGTCGCATCTCGGGGACCGGAACGTCTGCTCGCTCCAGATGCAGCCGGTAATGCGGGGGATCGCCCCAGATCGGTGACAGCGTGAAGTGATGAACATCCAGTTTCATCTTCTGCAGCCCACCGCGAATCGCCGTAACGACCTGGGATTCCGCCAGCTTTTCGCCCGTAATGCTGGCAATGTGAGCTCCCTTGTGCAGGAACTCGAGCAGTGGCGTTGTTCCCATGAAGCCCGTGCAGCGAACAACGTCTCGGATGTCGTAGCGATATAGCCCCGAGACGGTCGTCAACAGGATGAAGTAGTTACGCCCCTCTTCCAGTTCGTGTGCTTCCAGGACCGTGGGGTCTGCCGATTCGTGTTCGTCCTCGGGAATGAATTCGAAGAAGTGCGATCCGACGTCAAGCACCCCGGCTGCGGTGCTGTCAGCCAGTGGGATCGTCATCCGGCCTTCACTGGCCGAAAGTCCATGATCGCGAATGGCAACATCGCCAAAATACTTCCGCATTGGATCGAGATATCCTCCAACGCTTCCCCCCGTCCAGACCGCTACCAGCTCCAGCTTGGGCCAGACGTCACGCGGCATGATAGAACCCGTTCGGGCAGCGATCAGCTCCAATTCACGGGCGCGTTGTTTGTCGGGGCGCGAGATGCGGCTTTTAAGCTGTTTGCGCACTTCGGCATCAATGTCGAAGTTCGTGGATAATGTACCGTCAGCAATGTCACGGATCAGTTCGTTCTGATGTTGGTGAGCCGCCTTGGAAAGCTGAATCAACGTACTCGGGTTGGCAGTCATCACCATGCCGACATGTCCGTTGGCATAAGCGCACCTCAGGGCCGTATAGCCTTTCGCTGATGAGTCTGAAATCCGGCCGACCGGGTTCGGTACTGCATACATCGTTTGAACGACTCGGCTCTGCATGGCGCCGACAAGCCCGCTGATATTCCCGCAGGGGGTTCCGCTCGGCGTCCGGAACTGGTCGTGATTACTGCCGAGTTGCACGATGTCAGACATGTGAAGCG
>CAIWEX010000175.1 GCA_903911795.1 uncultured Schlesneria sp. | reverse complement strand
GCTGCGGCCTTTGATGTACTCGCGCAGCCACTTCGAGTCGATGTCCGATAGTGTTCCTTCCGCGTGAAAGGGAATACCACTCGCTTCAAGCATCACAAGTTTTTGTTTGATCCAGGCGGACTCAATCTGATCCGGTGCAGCAGGTTTACCGCAGGTCGCTTCGCAGAATCCTCGAGCTTTGATTTTCTTGAGGAGATGAAGCAGTTGAACAGACAGGAAAAGATCGCGCGAGATCCACACGCTCCAACTTTGGTCCGATGATCCCCATGTCGACGATTTCAGAATCTCGAATGCTGATTCGCTGGTCCAACCGGGAGCGAGCGGCTGGCTGCGGGTTGGCGTACCGAAAAGGTATTCCGTGAATTGAGTTCCAGGGTGTGCGGATTCCGGCTCGCCGCACATCTGACAACGCTCGATGGCAGGATTGACTTTGGCGGTCACAACTTGATTGACGGGGACGGCCAGAAACCAGGGAGTCTCTTGCAATGTTCCTTTGTAACACGTGGGGAAGTAGTCGCATTGTCCCGGGGCAAGCAGTTCCAGCACCCGACGAATCCGTTCACGGACGAAGAAGTTACCGTTCTCGGCCAGCGCCAATTCGTTCGGCGACATCGTACGACTCTTGACCAGAAAATAGGGTTGGGGAACATGGTCAAGGTTGGGGAAGCCGCATTGAGAGCATTGTTGTGGGAGAAGATTGATCGGATCATAGAACATCTCGCGACAATCCATACGATCGTCGGACCCTGATATTTTAACGCATCGCATGTTGAAGCTGTCCGTTCAGGGAATGACAGAGGACTACAATCTCGCCGCGTAATGGATCTGCCGACCGACTTCGACAAATCCACATGAGGGATACAGATGCTGGCCGACGGGATTGTTCACCATCGTTTCGATCATGGCGAAGGCCATCCCCTCGCGCCGAAAATAGTCGAGAGCGTATTCGATCAACTGGCGACCGAGACCGCGACCTTGTGCGCGTTTATCAACAGCGAGATTCGGAATGCGCCCCTTTTTCAATTCCCGGTCCAGTCGTGTGGAGATGTATCCGACGACCTGGCCTTCAAGTTCCGCAACGAAGACGCCGTCGGGATTGGCGGCGACATCGTCATCCACGTGGCGTCCCTTGCGATCGCGCCAGTCATGACCAGCCAGCACACCAAATTTCTTTTCGACATTCTGGTCGATCGCAATCCCCTCGAAACCCTCGATCGTGATGCGTCGGAGTTCATCGAGATCACTGGATTGCCAGAGTCGGATGATCATAATGGGCAATCTTCGAGGCGTGATTGCAGGTCCTTGGACACGATCACTTAGCGAGTGAAACGCATTTCAGAGTGTTGTCGTTCCGGACATACAGTCGACCATTGGCCAGTGCTGGCAAGGCTCGCGTTGTCCCAGGCAGCAACTGCGCCGAAGCGATTTCGCGATAGGCCTTCTTGTTCAAATCGACGATTTTCAGCAACCCGTTGGTATGCATGACCAGCAGTTTTCCATCGGCCGCGATCAACGTCGCATAGGCTGACGTTGTTTGCATCCACGCCACCTTGCGTGTTTGTGGGTCGAAGCATTTCAAAGTCACCGAGCCGCCGTCCTGGCGTCCGTCCACACCATAGATCATTCCGTCGTGAACAATCGGCGTTGTGTACTGACTCGCCAGGACTTCGTCATTCCAGCTAACTTCGAACTTATCGGGTTGAATGGTCAGCAGCTCAGCTCCGATTCCGTAACTGGCGGTTAACAAGACCTGGTTCTTCATCAGAATCGGGATCGCGGCATTAACCGTCGGGCCGCGTTGCCCGAACGGTGTGCGAAAGCGTTCCTCACCTGTCATGGGATCCAGCGAAACAAAGTTGAGCCTCGTCAGGCAGAGCAGATGTCGCGTTCCAGAGACTGTCACAGCAATCGGCGACGAATAACTCGCTTGATCGTTGACCGATTTCCATTCGGTCTTTCCCGTTTCCAGGTCAAATGCCACCATGCCCGCACCGGCTTTGTCGCCACCCACGTTAACGATTAGCAGTTTTCCCTCGACGAGAGGAGAACTGCCGGAACCGAAGTATCCGGCGGGGGCATTGAATTCCTTCTGGGTCTGCCGTTGCCACAGCGGCTTTCCGGTTTTCATGTCAACACAATAAAGTCCGCCGTTCGGGGCCAGAGCGTAGACGCGATCCTTGTGAATCGTCGGGACAGCGCGAGGCCCATCGTCGGGGACGATCTGGGGTACGAAATTTGTTTCGAATCCCTGTGACCAGAGTTCCTTTCCTGTCTCTGCGTTGTATGCGGTCAGTGTGTCTTTGTTTTCCAGGCGATGAAACAGGACCAGCTTCTGATCTGCGACGGCAACCCCAGCGAAACCAGAACCAATCTCGGCCTGCCAGACTTTCGCGGGACCGCCCGCTGGTAGTGAATCCGCAAGCTTCTCATCGACCGCAATTCCGTTTCGATTCACCCCCAGAATTTGTGGCCAATCCCCGGCGGACGCAGGTTGAAACGATGTCGCGATGAGGAGGAAGAGACTGCCGAGGCGTTGAAGCAGGAGGCTTCGTTGACGTTGCGGGAGACCTGCGGTCGAGAGTTTCGGCGAGGTCGGGAGACCTGCGCCGAACAAAGCGCTGAACATTGCCTGTTGCCTGTCTGCCATGTCAGTTCCTCTACAACCAACTAACCGCCATCCATTAAAGGCTAGCGCCGTCAGGTCTTCGTTCTGGTGTTGATGTTTGCGGTTGAAAAGTGTGTCGTTACGCACATGGCGACACGCGGCGGACCGATGGCAGTGATCGTATCACCCCTTGGCGATATTGCCATGATTGGCCTCTTGTGGGCTGAAGGCCCACGAGTACAAAGCACAGGGCGTCAACCGGCTGAAGCTCTGTGCTCTGACTTGCGGACTTACAACCTCAAATGGTCCAGGTCGCTTCGCACGATTTGCATTCAAAGCCAATCAGCGTTGCGGTACCTGGAATCTCACGTCCGCTGGAATTGACGATTCCGTCATCCAGTTC
>CAIWEX010000174.1 GCA_903911795.1 uncultured Schlesneria sp. | reverse complement strand
CTGATCCGGCATGACATCGTGCATCCGATCTTTATCGAAGCGGACCAGATCTACAATCTGGCTTGCCCTGCATCGCCGGTCGCGTACCAGTTCAATCCGATTAAAACCATCAAGACCTCGACTGTTGGTGTGGTCAATGTTCTAGGATTGGCCAAACGCTGCCGGGCTCGCATCCTGCACGCTTCCACGTCCGAGGTGTATGGCGACCCGACTGTCCATCCGCAACGGGAAGATTATTGGGGCAACGTGAACCCTCTGGGGCCGCGCAGTTGTTACGACGAAGGGAAACGCGTCGCTGAATCGCTGTGCATCAATTATCACCACGAACATCAATTGCAGGTCCGGATCATCCGGATTTTCAATACTTACGGCCCGCGGATGGACCCCAACGATGGCCGGGTGATCTCCAATTTCATCACGCAGGCTCTGCGGGGAGAGCCGCTGACGATTTACGGTGATGGCAAGCAGACTCGCTCGTTCTGTTACGTGGATGACCTGCTGCGAGGAATGATGGCGCTGATGGATCAGGACGACGAAACCGGCCCGGTGAACATCGGGAATCCCGGTGAATACACGATGCTGCAACTCGCCGAAGAAGTGCTGCGAGCGATTCCAGAATCCAAATCAACGATCACGTTTGTTCCATTGCCTCAAGACGACCCCAAGCAGCGCTGCCCCGATATCACCAAGGCAAAATCACTGCTCGGATGGTCGCCGACAATCGATCTGAAGACAGGCCTGCAGCGAACGGTCGAATACTATCGAGCAGAGCTTCAGAAATAGTTGAAGCTCTGCGTCGACAGGGCAGGTACGGCAATCCAAACGAAGATCGTGCGTACAGTGACGCTGCGCCATCGTACGCATGGCTATGGATGTCACGAGACCGAGTCGAGGCTGGCACTCAGCAGCATCGCATAGATCACAACGCAGACGAATACCAAAATGAATGCGACAATGCCAAAGATCATTGAAAGGACGATCCAGGCCACCGGATTAATGAAATTGACGAAGAATCCCGCGATGATGGACAACATGATTCCAATCAGGACCCCGCACAGGTTCAGCAAATGCGTGGCTCTGTCCGTGATATTGTCGTCACGCTGAAATCGCCCCAGTTCCCTCAGGAACAGGACGAAGAAGTACGTTCCGATAATTGCAATAAGTGATTCGGATTGGGAGAGAACTGGTGGGATAATGACGAAGAAGGAACCGAGGCTAATGCACATTATTGCGACGTCTGCAACTGCTGCGAGGTAAATAAATGGCTTTCCCGACATCTGCGGCGGGGCCGACATGCAGAGCACTTTTCCTATGGCAGTGGCGACACTGGAGCAAATCATCAGAACGGCCATTCCCTTTGCGACAGTCATCAAGTTGTTGGGATTGATGACGCCCGCCCGAGCCAGCGGAAAGAATAGAACGATACAAACAAAACACAGCACCTGCAGACCAAATCCTGTTGCTACCAATCGCAATCCCGGGACGATCATTGTCTTGTGAATCGGGAGCGATTTTGATCTCTTGGAACGGCTGCTGGACCTTGCCTTTGACCTCCCCGCAGTACGACGTCGAACCGGTTCTGCGTCGTCGTAGTCCTCGTCCTCATCGTCCTCGTCGTAATCTTCGTAGTCCTCTTCGTCAGAGGCCGCTCGCTTTTTCCTGGGAGCCTCAATCGTCAATCCTTTGCCACATCCCTTACACTTGAACCGCTTGCCAGCAGCATCTTCGCGGACGCGATGTGATTCAGAGCATTCGTCACAAATGACGGTGATCGGCATGAGATGGTTCCTCAAGAATCTCATTCAGACAGAATAGGGAACTTGGTATCCTACACGCTGGAAATTGATCGATCCATCGCACGGCTCGATTTTCGAGCGAGTTGACTCTGCTGCCTCAGTTCTTTACGAATGGACATTGAATCACCGCCAATTCCGGCGGTTCGAGAATTTCCATTGAGGAGCCAGCATGAGTCGAATCGGATTCTGGAACGTGATCGCAGGGATGGTGGTCGCAGGAAGTCTCTGCGGAGCAGCGCGTGCAGACGTCAAACTGCCAAAGGTGATTGCCGACCACATGGTCTTGCAACAGAAGCTGCCGATTCCCCTGTGGGGAACCGCTGAACCAGGCGAAGTCGTGACGGTCTCGATCGGAGACAACTCGGCGACAGCGACGGCGGATGCCAAGGGGAAATGGTCCGTCAAACTGAAGGAAATGACCGCCGGGGGGCCTCACGAACTGGTTGTCAAAGGGAAGAACGAGATCAAGCTGACCGATGTCCTGATCGGTGAAGTCTGGGTGGCATCGGGCCAGTCGAACATGGAATGGTCCGTCTCGAACTCCAACAATCCCAAGGAAGAGATCGCGGCCGCAAAGTATCCCAACATCCGCCTGTTCCACGTCCGCAAGGTTCCGGCTGTCACACCACAGGACGAAGTCGTTCTGGATCGTGAGTGGTCGCAGTGTTCCCCGGAAACGATCGGGAACTTCTCGGCCGTCGCCTATTTCTTCGGTCGTGAACTCCACAAGGATCTGAACGTACCGGTCGGCCTGATCAACACTTCGTGGGGTGGAACCGCCATTGAACCCTGGACACCCATCGCCGGGTTTGAATCGGTCGAATCTCTGAAGCCACTGGCGGCACAAGTCACCGCTCAGCAGGCCAAGCCAGAGGGGGTCAAAGCGGGTGCTGGTGGCCCGTCGCACCTGTACAATGGCATGGTGCACGCGATCGTTCCTTTTGGTATTCGTGGCTCGATCTGGTATCAGGGTGAATCGAATCGCGGTCAGGGAGTCGGCTACGAACAGCGGATGCATGCCCTGATCAACGGCTGGCGTACGGTCTGGAATCAGGGGGATTTCCCATTCCTGTACGTTCAACTCGCCCCATACAAGTACGTCAAACCACCGGCAACCGATGCTGCAAACCTGTTGCCACAAGTCTGGGAAGCACAGACCAAGACGCTGGCAATGAAGAACACCGGGATGGCAGTCACAACCGACATCACGAACCTGGATGACATTCATCCCCGGAACAAGCAGGATGTCGGCAAGCGTCTGGCTCTTTGGGCACTGGCGAAAACCTACGGCAAGACGGGACTGGTCTACTCAGGCCCGCTGTACAAGTCGATGAAGGTCGAAGGCAACAAGATCCGCATCGAATTTGACCATGTCGGCGGTGGCCTGAAGGCACGTGACGGCAAGCCGCTTTCGTGGTTCACGATTGCAGGCAAAGAAGGGGACTTCGTCGAAGCTTCCGCCGTAATCGACGGCAACAGTGTCGTCGTTTCCAGCGACAAGATTGCCGAACCCACCGCCGTTCGATTCGGCTGGAATGAACTGGCAGAACCGAATCTGATGAATGCCGAAGGACTGCCAGCCGGACCATTCCGCACCTCGCGGTAATCGTGCCGAAGGAGTTTACCTCCCATTCAATGTAGACGACCACAGACCCACCGAGATCATCTCGGTGGGTTTTTCCGTCGGTACATCGGTTGAAATCCCGCAACTCCATCGAAATCTTCAGGCGGACACCCACTCTCACCGGTCGCATTTCCTGTTTTTGGGGTTACAATTTCCAGATCGGCACCGGTCATTTCCAGAACGTCTTTCGGAGCCGACTGAAAAATTCAATTCAAGAGTTCGCAGGAAATTCTACCGTGACTCGATCTCGTAACCGTTTTGCCGCTCTTCGCATTTCGCGGTTCTCGTGTTTTCTGATGCTTGGACTGGTCGCGATGGCCGCCTGGGGCCTGACAGGTTCAGGCTTGCCATCGGTTTCAGCCCAATCCGCCAAAAAAGCACCGCCGAAAAAGCCGGAGCCACCCGTTCATGTTCCTGAGCGGAAAGTTCGCATAACGGCCGTCAACCCGGCGACTCGATCGAGCGCACTCGCTTCGGCCGCCAAAATCGACGGTCTGATGGACGCGAATTACAAGAAATTCAAAGTCACTCCGAACCCGATTGCCAGTGACGAACAGTTTGTGCGTCGCGTCTATCTGGACCTCGCCGGAACGATTCCAACGTTTAAGCAGGTCCGCCTGTTTGTCGGCAGCAGCGATTCAGAAAAGAAGGCCAAGCTGATCGATGTGCTGCTCAGCAACCAGGCGTATTCCAGCAACTTCTACAACTACTGGGCTGACATCCTGCGACTCAAAGACGGCCAGCTCACGAACAACGTTCCGGGCCGACCCTACTGTGAATGGGTCAAGGAATCGCTCGAAACCAACAAGCCGTACGATCAGTTCGTCTACGAAATGCTGACATCCGAAGGAAAGATCTGGGATTCGCCCGCGTCTGGATACATCCTGCGTGATTCAGGGATGCCGCTGGACGCCATGAATAACACCGTCCGCGTTTTCCTGGGGACGCAGATTGGATGTGCTCAATGCCACAATCACCCCTTCGATCGCTGGACTCAAAAAGAGTTCTACGAAATGGCCGCGTTCACGTTCGGAACAGCGACCCGTCGTGGGGCCGGCGACAAGAAGTTCGGCGGCGGAAATGTCGTCAATAAACTTCGAGACGAGATGAAGAAAATTGACGAGAAGTTTGATGGGGGTGGCAAATACAACAAGTTCCTGATCAGCAATCTGTTCGAAGTTTATGACAATGGCTCAAAGCTGGTTCTGCCGCATGACTACCAGTACGAGGATGGCAAACCGAAACAGCAGGTGACACCGAAGACGATCTTTGGTCCTTCAGCCAAGATTGAAAAAGGAGAATCGCCTCGCGTCGCTTTTGCCAAGTGGATGACGTCACCTGAAAATCCACGGTTTGCCAAGACGATCGCCAATCGTCTCTGGAAACGTTCCTTCGGTGCCGGTCTGATCGAACCGGTCGACGACATGAAGGATGATAGTAAGCCAGAAAATCCGGAATTGATGGATTTCCTCACGGCAGAAATGGTCCGGGTGAAATTTGATCTGAAGGAGTACCTGCGAATTGTCTGCAATACCAAGGCCTACCAGCGCGAGGCTACGACAGCCGAAGTCACTCCCGGCGATGAATTTCATTTTCCTGGTCCCCTGCTCCGCCGGATGACTGCCGAACAGGTCTGGGACAGCTTCATCACGCTCGCGGTGACCAAACCAGACGAATACCAGAAAGAACCTGCCCGAGTTGAGGCCAAGCTGTTGAACATCGATCTTTCGAAGGCGACTGCTTCGATGATCTACGAGCACAACCAGGAACTCGCGTCGTCGGATATCAAGAAGGCGCGTGAGGCACGTAACAAGCCGTATAGCTACAAGGGACAGTTGCTGGTCCGGGCCTCGGAACTTCCCTCCCCGCAGCCGCCGGGGCACTTTCTGAGGCAGTTTGGCCAATCGGATCGTGAAGCGATTGAAGTCTCGACGGAAGATGGCTCGGTGCCCCAGGTCCTGCAGATGTTTAACGGGCCGATCACGCACATGCTGTTGGAGAAAGAGTCGCTGATGTACAAAAGCGTCACGGCCGAAAAATCTCCGGAAGCACGGATCGAAGTTATCTTCCAAAGCATCCTGTCCCGGCGTCCGACCAGTTCTGAACGACAGGTGGCGCTGTCAGAAATCAAAGCCCATGGTGACGCAGGCTATGGAAATGTGATCTGGGCTCTGGTCAATACCCGCGAATTCCTCTTCGTTCAATAACGTATCTGTTTCAAATGGGTCGGTGGCGCATTGCGTTTCGAGATCCCAAAGGTTGTTGCCATGTTTTCTCAACTGAAGTCGCTGGATGAATTGAATCGTCGCTCGTTGCTGGAATACGCAGCACGAACCATGCTGGGTGTGACAGTCCTGCCGGGTGCCCTGGCGTTCGGAGCCGACGGGAAAGAGGACAAGAAAAAGAACGAGGCCAAGAAGTCATCAGCAGCGGGTAAGGCCAATTCCCCCGGAGGAACCGCCAAGCATGTGATCTTCCTGTATATGAACGGTGCGATGACGCACCTGGATACCTTCGACCTGAAGCCCGGTCGCGAAACGCAAGGGGAGACCAAAGGGATCTCCACCAGTGTTCCCGGGATGCAGTTTGGTCAGACATTGCCGGAACTCGCCAAGCTGGCAGGAGACATGGCCGTCATCCGATCGCTGCACACCGAAACAGGAGATCACGAAGGGGGCCGGTATCTGCTACGAACGAGCTACAAGGAAATTGCTTCGATCCGTCATCCGGGAATGGGAGCCTGGGCTCTCAAGATCAACGGTCGACTCAATCGAACCCTGCCGGACAATGTCTTAATTGGTGGCGAAGCCCGGCATCCAGGAGCAGGCTTCCTGGAACCCGCGTTTACTCCTGTTCCGATTGGCGATCCCAATTCTGGTCTGCAGAATACGGTGACACCGAAGTATCTGACAGAAGCCTCGTTCGAAAAGCGGATGGAGCTGATTGACAAGTTCGACGAGGGATTCCGCAAGAAGTACCCACAAAAGCAGGTCGAAGCGTACGGCGAGTTCTATCGCCAGGCCAATCAGCTTGTGCACAGTGAGGAATTGAAAGCGTTCGACCTGAACCAGGAAAAGGCCGACGTTCGTGACAAGTACGGCCGTGATCAGTTCGGGCAGGGATGCCTGCTGGCCCGTCGACTGGTGGAACATAACGTCCGCTTCATTGAAATCGGCCTGGGTGGCTGGGACATGCACACCGACATTTACCAGACAGACAAGCTGCCACGCGTTTCCGGAATCCTGGACCGTGCAGCCTCGGTCTTGATCGCCGATCTGAAAGCCAAGGGACTGCTGCAAAAGACACTGGTGGTCATGGCGACCGAGTTTGGTCGAACTCCGCGCATCAATCAGAACGCCGGCCGGGATCACCATCCAGGAGCGTTCTCCGCATTCATGGCAGGAGGCGGCATCAAGGGAGGTCGCTTCTATGGCAAATCAGACAAAGATGGCTTCAGCGCCGAAGAGGACGATGTCACAATCGCCGATTTCAATGCCACGATCGGTCATGCTCTGGGGTTACCATTGGACAAGGAATTCTTCTCGAAATCCGGGCGTCCATTCAAGGTCGCCCACGATGGCAAACCCGTGACGGCGCTCTTTTCGTGATATTGAAAAACATCCGGCGGAGATGGATCTTTCAACGAGTCTGAAAGCCGAGTCCATGAAGCGATCTGTCCTCGCGCTCAGTGTGTTGTTGGCTCATCTCGCTTCACTTCACGCTGCCGATGATCCTGTCGCCATCGGCTCGCGGCGTGAATTGTTTGTCGATCGATTGCTCGTCGGCGAACTCAAGAAAAGTACTCTAAAATTGCACGAACCGCGGCTCGCCGAGCCACTGGTCAAGGACGCTCGCCCTCATGGTCATTACGCCACCGTGCTGAAGGCCGTCGACAAGTTTCAATTTTACTACCGTGGTGACAAGGATCCGACGGTGACCTGGAAGTCACACGGGATCGAGGCCTATCATGATGGCGAAGTGACATTGTACGCAGAAAGCAAGGACGCGATTCACTGGTCACGACCCCGGCTCGGTCTGTTCGATCATCCGTCATTCCCGGAGGGCAACATCGTCTTGATGAATGAGTTTCTGGTGAATCACAACTTCACCCCCTTCATCGATACGAAGCCTGGCGTACCTGTAGACCAGAAATATAAAGCACTCGGCGGAATAGCGTTCCAGCCACATCAGACATCGACGCGAGAAAAACGAGGCCCCGGCGGTCTGAAGGCGTTTGTTTCGCCTGACGGCGTGCATTGGAAAAGATTACGCGATGAACCGGTCGTTCCGGAAGAGTGGGGAAAATACTTCGACTCACAGAATTACGCGTTCTGGAGTGAGAGCGAACAAAGTTACGTCTGTTACTTCCGCCGTTTCATCAAAGGTTGGCGAGGAATCGCGAGGACAACTTCGCAGGATTTTCTCAAATGGACCGAGCCTGTCGAAAGGACGGCCAATCTTCCCAACGAGCACCTCTACACGTCTTGCACGCAACCCTATTTCCGAGCACCCCACATTTACGTCGCCATGCCGACTCGTTTCATGGATAAGCGAGGCGCTGCAACTGACATCCTGTTTATGACGACGCGAGGCGGCAGTCGTTACGATCGCGAGTTTCCCGAGTCCTTCATCCGACCTGGAATTGGAAAGGACGGCTGGGCTGACCGCGCGAACTACGCTGCGATCGGCATTCATCAAACGAGCGACACGGAAATGTCGATGTTCGTCACGGGTGGCAGACGCTATTCGCTCCGTCTCGATGGATTCGTTTCCGTCAACGCACCACTCTCGGGCGGCGAGTTCACCACGAGGCCGTTGACTTTTAGCGGCAATCATCTGGAAATCAATTACGCCACCAGTGCCGCAGGCCAACTGCGAGTCGAATTGCAGGATACCGACGGCAAACCAGTTCCCGGCTTCGCGTTGGACGACTGCGAGCCGATCTGGGGAGATCACATCAGTCGCACAGTGAAATGGAAGTCCAGCGATGATGTTGGAGCACACGCAGGCAAGACCATACGCATACGATTTGAAATGAGCGACGCTGATTTATTCGCCATTCACTTCGCCGAGAATTCAGAACCGTGAAATCCT
>CAIWEX010000173.1 GCA_903911795.1 uncultured Schlesneria sp. | reverse complement strand
GATCGACTGGCCGATTGCCGCAAACGAGTGAATGTCATGCCACTCGGTGTTGCCGCACTGGCAGGGACATCGCTGCCGATCGACCGGCAGGAGACGGCCCGATTGCTCGGCTTTGATTCCGTCGCCGCCAACAGTCTGGATGTCTCGAGTGATCGCGACTTCCTGGCCGAGGCGATCTTCAGCATGTCACTGATTTCGGTCCATCTGAGCGGCTGGGCCGAAGAATGGATTCTGTGGTGTACGACGGAGTTCGGGTTCTTGAAACTGCCGGACGCTTACACAACCGGTTCGTCGATCATGCCGCAGAAGCGGAACCCTGACGTTCTGGAACTGATTCGAGGCAAGTCGGCGCGTGTCATCGCAGATGTTCAGCAGATTCTGACGCTGCTGAAGGGGTTGCCGATGGCTTACAACCGCGACCTTCAGGAAGACAAGCTCGCGTTCTTTGACGCTTTCGATACCGTCTACGCCTGTCTGGAACTGGCTCCCAGCATCGTTCGCCTGGCTCGTTTGCGAGTGGAAACGATCAACGCGCGGCTGGAAGAAGGCTTTCTGGATGCGACGACGTTGATGGAATATCTGATCAGCAAAGGTGTCCCAATGCGTTCGGGACACGAGATTGTCGGCAAGCTGGTGCGATTGTGTGAATCTCGCAGTATCAAGCTGGCAGATCTGTCGCTGAGTGAGCTTCAGCAGGCGTGTGACAAGATCGAAGCCGATGTCAGTAACTCGCTGGGAGTCCGCAACGTCGTTGCTCGATTGAACAGTTTTGGGAGCGGCGGGCGCGAGGCTGTGGCGGAACGAGTCGCGGCGTGGCGGAAGAAATGACGCTCGAGACGGAACCAGAACTGCCGCCTTCGATCGTCGATGACCGAACGTTGCGGATGACACTCGCCTACGACGGGACGAACTATTGCGGCTGGCAGGTGCAGCCGAACGGCATCGCCTTACAGGCTGTTGTCGAAGAGGGACTGCAACAGTTTACCGGGGCGAAAACTCGCGTGGTCGCTTCTGGCCGAACGGATGCCGGGGTCCATGCACTCGGTCAGGTCATCAGCTTCTCAACACAATCGACAGCACCCTGCCGAGGCTTTCTACAGGGTTTGCCCGTCCATTTGCCGGACGACGTTGTCGTCCGGGCGGTCGAGGAAGCACCGGCGGGATTCAACGCCCGCTATGACGCGAAACGCAAGTGGTATCGCTATGTGATTCACAATTCCGCGATCCGGAATCCTTTTCTGAGGAACTATACGGTCTGGCAGAAGTCACGGCTGGACGATCAGGCGATGCATGCCGCCGTCAGTCAACTGGTGGGGACTCACGACTTTCGCTGTTTTGAAACTCAATGGCCCAATCGGTCTTCGAGCGTTCGGACAATCTATCATGCCAGCGTCACTCGCGGTGCGGCGTGGGAGGTCTGGGGAGCCCCACCGATTTCGGATTCGAACGAGTTCCTTTGCTTCGACATCGAAGCTGACGGCTTCCTGTACAACATGGTGCGAGCGATCGCCGGGACACTGATTCACGTCGGCCGTGGAAGATGGTCATCGCAGGACATGCTGCGCATCCTGACGGAAGGAAAGCGGACTCAAGCCGGTGAAACCGCACCGCCCCAGGGACTGTACCTCATGCAGGTCGGTTACGACGACACACCACTCGCTGTAACAACTCTAAACTCCAAAAATCAAGCTCCATCCAATTGAATCCCCCAATCCAAAAATCTGGGAACACTTGCCTTTCCCCCCTCAAATTCAGTCTCCGTGTTTTCCGCGTAGTCCGTGTCCAAAGACTTCGTCCTGCCGTTACTCAACAACAGACCAGACGTGAATCGTCCGATCAAAACCGGCAGACGCCAGCAGTTTTCCATCCGGACTGAACGCGACGCCGTAGATCGTGTTTTTATGGGCTGCCGCGGTCGTCAATCGAGTTCCCGTGGCAGGGTTCCAGACTCGTACAACTCCATCAGCCCCACCTGTCGCCAGGAGTTTTCCTTGCGGAGAGTACGCGACCGATTTGATTCGTCCGCTGTTCGATTCCAGAGTCATGACAAGTTCGCCCGTCGTGGTCCAGATGCGGACCGTACCGTCACCACTGGCTGAAGCGAATTGCTTGTCGTCAGGTGAGAAGGCCAGACCTTCCACCGTCCGGGAATGTCCAGAAAGTGCCTTGATCAAGGATTTTGTTTCGACGTTCCACAAGCGAACGGAGAGATCGTCGCCTCCCGATGCGACCAGCTTGCCTGTTCCATGGATCGCAACGCATTGCACATTGGCATCGTGTCCCGTCAAGGCGGCGACAGCGAGATTGGTTTGAGCATCCCACAGCCGCACCGTTTTGTCGAAACCTCCCGATGCCAGCAGCGTGCCTGTTCGGGCGACGGCCGCACATGACAGATAGTCCTGATGGCCGCTGAAGGTTGCCGAGGCTGCACCACCTTCCGCAGGCCAGCATTTGAGAGTTCGGTCCAGGCTCGCGGTGACGATGCGTCCGTCAGCCAGATACCCGACAAATGCAACGCCGTCTCCGTGGCCTCGCAGTGTCCCGGCCTGTTCGCCGCTGAGGCTGCTCCACAGACGGACCGTGTTGTCCAGGCTGGCCGTTGCGATCTGTTTACCATCCGTTGAAAAGGCAACTCCGTAAACGGCGTTGCCGTGCGTCAACGTGCGAACTCGTTCCAGATGCAAGTTGGCTGCCATAAGTCGTGTACTGCTTCCTTCGAGAAACGTTGTCAGAGCAGTTCAGGCAGTGGTTCGTAGATCGGATCAACCAGATACTGCGGACGACCTGACACATCGGGCAGCATCGTCCTGGCGACATCGATTCCCAGGCATCGATACAGCGTGGCGAAGACCTCCTGGAAGTGGACCGGTCGTTCCTTGGGATGCTCGCCCAGGCGATTGGTGGCACCGATCACCTGACCCGTGCGCATGCCGCCTCCTGCCAGAAGCGCACAGCCGACTTGTGGCCAGTGGTCGCGGCCTCCGTTCTTGTTGATGACAGGGGTTCGTCCGAATTCACCCCAGACGATGACCGAGACATCCTTGTCGAGGCCCCGGTTGTGCAGATCATCCAGAAGCGCCGTCAGTCCCTGATCCAGTACCGGAAAATGATCCCGCGCATTTTCGAAGTTCGTCCCGTGAGGTCGACCGTGCCAGTCCCAGCGTCCATAGGAGAGTGTCACGACGCGAGCCCCGGCTTCGACCAGTCGCCGTGCCGCGAGCAGGTAATCGTTCATCAACGGACCTGCATCGCCATACCCGGCGTTTTCAACGGCACCACGACCGTAGCGATCGCGGACGCGCGGATCTTCCTGTTCCAGATCCAGTGCATCGACAAGTTTGCTGGAAGTGAGAATTCCGAACGCCGCCTGATACTGGGATTCCAGGCCGACCAGAGCGCCGGATTTTTCGGCATCCCGCTTCAGTCGATCAATTTCGTTCAGCAGCAATCGACGATTCCGCAGGCTTTCGACGCTGATCCCGGTCAGTCCCAGTCGCGCCTGTTCTGCGTTGGGAGAGAATGGAGCATGAGCTTGTCCCGCAAATCCGGCCTGACCCGGATCGGCCCAGCCGCCGCCCTTCATCCGGGGCGACAAGCCGATGAACGGCAACGTTCCGGGTTCCACAGCTCCCTGAATTTTCGAAACGGCCGCACCGAGTGAAGGCCATCCGCCAGCCGGCTGCCCGTTGACGCTGTGGCCGGTCATACACTGAAAAGCGGCATGCCGCCCTTCACTGCCAACCAGTGAGCGAATGACCGACATGCGATCCATCCGCTGAGCCATCATTGGCAGCAGTTCACAGATTTCAATCCCAGGGACATTGGTGGAAATCGGCTGGAATTCCCCGCGAATTTCGACCGGGGCGTCCATCTTCAGATCGACCATATCCTGATGCGGAGGTCCCCCCGCGAGAAAGACCATGATCACCGCTTTGTGCGACTTCTTTCCGCTGGCCGCTTCCACACGCAGCAAGTCCGGCAGGGCCAGGCCACCCATGCCGAGCCCACCGATCTGCAGCAGTGCTCTGCGGCT
>CAIWEX010000172.1 GCA_903911795.1 uncultured Schlesneria sp. | reverse complement strand
TGAATATGAACCTGCCTCAGAGACGTGGCCGGTTTCCCCGTCGTCCGTCAGCATGCGCCCCTTCCAGACATTTCCTCCCAGACATTTCCACATGGAGTCCACCATGAAAGCCTTGATGTCGTACAACGCATTTCTTGTCGCCATTGTCTCCCTGACGGCATGCGCCTCGTCAGCTCTCGGTGCCGAGCAATGGAACCGTTTTCGAGGTCCGAACGGCTCTGCGGTCAGCGATGCAGGCCACCTGCCTGAAAAATGGGATGACACAACAAATCTACGTTGGAAAACGGCGTTGCCTGGCCCGGGGAGTTCCAGCGCGATCATCGTCGGAGATCGAGTTTTCGTGACGTGCTACTCAGGATACGGCGACTCCAGCGAAGCGACTGACGTTAAGAAACTTCAGCGGCATCTGATTTGTGCGTCGCTGACCGATGGAAAGATCCTCTGGGACAGCATCACTGCAGGCGGCGCCGGCGAAGATCGCTATAGCGGCTTTCTGCGCGACCATGGCTATGCAACGAGTACCCCAGCCTCGGATGGAACGCTGGTTTATGTCTTCTATGGCAAGTCTGGAGTTCTCGCCTTCGACATGGATGGCAAAGAAGTCTGGAAGACCGATGTCGGCAACGGCTCCGCCAAGAATAACTGGGGATCAGGTTCTAGTCCTGTCCTGTTCGGCGACGTTGTGATCGTCAATGCGGCTGCCGAAAGCAAAGCCGTCATCGCCCTCGACAAGAAGACAGGGAAACAAGTCTGGCGTGCGGAAGCTCCGAATATTTACGGTTCGTGGTCGACACCCGTGCTGGTTGACGTCCCCGGCGGCAAGACCGAACTGGTGTTGAGTGCCCCCTATGAGCTGTGGGGCTTCGATCCTTCAAACGGTAATTTCCTGTGGTATGCCGATGGAATCGCAGACGACACCATCTGCGGCAGCGTGATCGCTCGCGACGGGATCGTCTATGCCGTCGGGGGCCGAGGCGGCAGCGCCGTGGCTGTTCGTGCCGGTGGACGTGACGATGCCACGCAGAAACAGACTGTCTGGAAGAAGCAACTCAGTTCGTACGTCCCTTCACCCGTCTTGTATGGAGACCGGATCTTCAGTGTCAACGAACGGGGTGTTCTCGGTTGTCTGGCTGCAAAAGATGGTGAGTCACTGTTTCAAAAGCGGCTGCCGGATGCGGGCGGGATCTATGCATCACCCGTTGTGGCTGATTCGAAGCTGTACATCGTGACGAGACAAAAGGGGACAATTGTCGTTTCGACAAGCGGCTCAGGAGAGGTGTTGTCACACAATAAATTCAACGACGACACCGACTTCAATGCCAGCCCTGCAATCAGCGAGGGAACGATCCTGCTTCGCTCCAACAAGTTTTTGTACTGCGTTGGAGCGAAGAACTGAATTTTTCTGGTGCACAGGCTCCGGTTATCATCTGATACGCAAATCGGGTGACAATCCTAATTCAGTGCCTTGGGGGCGGCAGGATGGGACAAGCGGCGCATCGCTGTCACAGTCCACCACTTCCAGAGCAGCAAGCCCATTCACACTGCAAGCTAAAGGGCCGGCGCTCGAAAGCAAGCTTGTCCCGCCTTACATCCTGCCCAGCTTCAAAAAGGCATTGGCCCTGGCGAAGATGTGAGCGAACGATTGTCAGTGACATTAAAACGATCGGCTGGATTTTCGAAGGGCTGCTGATATCCTCAATCACACTTCTGACAATTTCCTTTACCACTGTGACATGATTTGAGGCCTTGATGAGTAAGCTGTGTATCTCCCTGACCGCATTGATTGCCATCACGTTGGCATTCGATCTCGTGTACGACACCGTCACCGCACAGGGAGCGGAAGTCATTACGATCGCCGGGAACGGTAAGGACGAATACTCCGGTGATGGCGGGCCAGCTCTGCAGGCGGGGTTTGGTCAGCCGTTTGGACTGGAAATCGGTCCTGATGGTGCGTTGTACATTTGTGAGTACTCCAGCCACATCATTCGCCGAATGGACTTGAAGACGAACGTTGTCACGACGGTCGCAGGTACGGGGCGTAAGTCCGGATTTCGAGGTGATGGTGGACCAGCGACGGCTGCTCAATTGAACCTTCCGCACGAACTTCGCTTCGATGACAAAGGGAACTACTACATTTCAGACATGTCGAACCATGCGATTCGACGAGTCGACGGAGCAACCGGTGTGATCACAACGCTGGCAGGGACTGGCAAGCCCGGCTTCAGTGGAGACGGTGGGCCTGCCACCAAGGCGGATCTCGATCAGCCGCATTCTGTCATTCTCGACCAGAATCACGGAGCGTTAATCTGCGATATCAAGAATCATCGCATTCGCCGCGTTGACCTCAGTACAGGAATCATCTCGACGTTCGCCGGAACGGGAGAGAAAAAGACGACGCCGGATGGTGCGCCAGTTGCTGGTACCCCACTGAATGGTCCACGGACACTGGCCATCGATGTGGATGGCAATCTGATCATCGTGTT
>CAIWEX010000171.1 GCA_903911795.1 uncultured Schlesneria sp. | reverse complement strand
TCTCGAACCGGACGCTAGCGCGTTCCGGCTGATGGGTCTTTTAGTCACTGGGTCTTAAAGCACCCGGCGACCGAAGTCTTCAATCTGGCCCTGCGCCTGATTCCTGCATCGCTGCCAGTTCGGCCTGGACTTCGCCGAGTTCTCTCAAGATCTTGAGCGTTGCGGCGGCTTCGTCTTCGTTGATCAGGCTCATGGCGAATCCGACGTGGACGAGGACCCAGTGGCCGACGCAGGCCTGCAGCGGGAAATACTCATCGACGACGCATTCCATGCTGACTTCGCGGCGAACGCCGCTGACATCAACCATCGCCAACTGCTGTTCGGCATTGGTGATTTCAATCACCTGGCCGGGGATTCCAAGACACATGGGAAACTCCTTGATTTCGTGGATGCTCCAGATTGGAGACCCATCGGTTGTGATCGCGTGATGTGACGCGCAGCCGCAATGGCCGCTTGTCCGAGTGCCAACCCGCCGTCATTGGCGGGAACTTTTGAATGAGTGAGACAGGTCAGTCCTGCTGTTTCGATCAAGCGTGAGACTTCTGCAAGCAAACAGGCGTTCTGAAAGCAACCGCCACTGAGCACCACTGTATTAAACGCGGCTTTTCCAGATTGTGAATCATGTAGACGAATCACCATGTCACGGATCGCTTCGGCCAGACCCTGCTGGAAGCGTCCGGCGATGACGTGGACCGGTGTTTGTTGACATAGGTCTTCCAGAAGTGCAGTCCACATTGGTGTCGGGTCGAGGATGACCAGGCCATCGGGAGAGAGTTCGATGGCGAATGGATAGGGCTGTGCGGCGACAGCCAAGGCTTCCAACTCCATGGCCCCCTGCCCTTCAAACAACGCCTGATCGGCACAGATCCCGACGGCTGCGGCGACAGCATCGAACAGTCGTCCGCAGGAACTGGCGAGCGGAACATTCAAGCCTCGTTCCAGCATCCGGTCGATGGTCGCCAATGGCTTTGTCGCGAGGTATTTTCCCAGCGGCAAATTGGCGAGTTGATCATTCAAAACGGAAGCCCCAAACGCGGCGACAAGATGTGCGAATGTATTGCGCCACGGTTCGCGAATCGCCTGAGCACCACCCGGCATGGCGATCGGCTTGAACGTACCAAGCCGCTGAAAGTCGCAGTAATCGGCCAATAAAAACTCGGCCCCCCAGATCGTTCGATCGTCCCCCAGTCCGACACCATCCAGAGCGATTCCCAGAACCGGTGACGTTTGCCGGGGGATACGATTTTCGATCAGGCAGCTGCCGATATGAGCGTGGTGGTGTTGTACTTCCACCAGCGGTATCGACGTTTCTGCCGAGCGAATTCGCCCCAGCTTGGTTGAGAGGTATTCGGGGTGCAGATCCGTCACCAGCAGGCTGGGACGATGGTCGTACATTTCGGTATAGAGTCGCAGATTCTTCTGGTAGTCCTCGAACGTCGCGACGTCTTCGAGATCCCCTTGATGTTGGGACAGGATCGCCGCACCATCCTTGATCAGGCAGAACGTAGACTTCAATTCCGCTCCAAACGCGAGTAGATCTGGAGCATCTTCGAAACCTGCTGGCAGCGTGATGGCACTCGGGGCATATCCTCGGGCACGCCGAATCAAACGAGGTTGTCCTGTCACCACCCGGATCACGGAATCATCGATCCGATTGGCAATTTCACGATCATGCATCAGCACGGCGTCAGCGATTCCCTGCAAACCCGAACGAGCCTCGACCCGATCCGTAATTTGTGGTTCGTTCGAAATATTGCCACTGGTCATGACCAGCGGTCGATCGAACTGTTGCAGGATCAGCAGGTGTAAGGGTGTATAAGGAAGCATGAACCCCAGGACATTGAGGCCGGGTGCGATGCCTTCCGGCAGCGTGGCATCATCGCGAACGTTTAAAAGAACGATGGGAGCTTCCGGGCTCTGCAGCAGTGCTGCTTCGTCGGGCGTGATCAGGCAATAGCGGCTGATCGTCTGGATGTCTCGTGCCATCAGGGCGAACGGTTTGCCAAAGCGACGCTTGCGATTTCGCAGTGCCATCACGGCATCCGAATTCGTCGCATCGCACGCCAGATGGAAACCACCGAGCCCGCGAATGGCAATGACCTGCCCCTCGCGAAGCAACCGGGTCGTCGTCTGCAACACAGCCGTCCCTCGTGGTGACTGTCCTGACGAGTCGCTCCAGGACTCCAACCAGATAGAAGGTCCGCAGGTGGGACATGCGATGGGCTGGGCATGGAATCGCCGATCCGCAGGGTTTTCATATTCCTTGCGGCAGTCGTCACACATCGGAAACGGTGCCATCGTCGTATTCGGGCGATCGTAGGGAATCGAAGTGACAATCGAAAACCGTGGTCCGCAATGTGTGCAATTGGCGAAGGGGTATTGAAACCGGCGATCATCACTGTCAAAGACTTCGGACCGGCAGGCGGGACAGATGGCGGCATCGGGTGTCACTCGCGTCCGATTCTCACCTGGCTGGCTTTCGACAATGCAGAAATTGGAAAACTCGATCGTTTCGGGCAGGAAACGAGTCTGAATCTCTTCGATCTGCGACAACGGCGGCGCTTCGGACTGCAGTCGGGTGAGGAAGCTTGCGATTGAAATTCTGGTGGCAGTGATGCGGATCATTACTCCGAAACCATCGTTGAACACTTCGCCCACCAGTCCGTCATCACACGCCAGTCGCCAGACTGTGGGACGGAATCCGACACCCTGCACGGTCCCGCGAACGCGAATTTCGACGGTCTGTCGAATCGGCATCGCGTTGGCCTGCTCGCTGGGTGACTTGGTGAACTCTGCGATGGTCATACCACACTTAACCTGCATGAACGACGGCGGAATCGATGGCTGCTTTCAGCCGTCGCCCCACACGAATTCTGGTCTCTTTCAAATTCTCTAACAACGGCACGACACAGCGAACAACCTGCACTTCGGCCTCGGGCGGAGTATAGACAACTCGATAAATCGGACTTTCGATGACTCGTCGCAAGCATGCGATGACCACCGCTAATTGTCGATCCAGTGAGTCCTGAACTGTCAGGTGTGGGATGTCGGACAGCTTGACTTGCCCGCGCGGATTACTGACGCCGCGAATGTGTTGACGGACCAGTTTCGCTTCCTGATGGGAATCGACCGGTTGGTGCGATTTGGGAATCTTTCGACCGCCATCAAGAAATGCGACGCGGCTTTGTGCCGCTTCCGTGACCGCACGAATCAGGCACCGTTCTCGATTCAGATCGCAGGCCCAGCCCCCGTTAAACGTGCTGCGAGTGGGATTGTCGTCGTCAAACACAAACGCGACAAAGAACGGCATTCCGTACTCGTTGGGGATTGTCCGGATCTTGAGTGTCAGCCCCCTCTTGCTGGCAATCTCGATGATTTGCTGGATCGAAGCTGGAAGAGTGGATTTATCGACCAGCAGCGAACTCGCTCGAATACTCTCGAATGACCAGATATCTCTTTCGAGCAGTTCCAGCAACGATTGAATCGTCGCGTCAACGAGCGAATTTCCTGAAGCCAGTCCATTGGTGGATGCGCCAAATAGCGACTGGCCAACCAAAGGTGCGGGGCAAAAGACCAATTCGGCGGGAATGCACGCCTGATTTCCGTTCTCCAGATCCGTGGCAGATGCCAGCAGCAGCGGTGCGTCAAGGTCTGCTTCGCGGTGGATCATGGGAACAAAATCCAGGATTGCGTCATCTCGCTCGCTGCTGCCAATCACATCCCGCGCTGTCCCCCACCGAGTCTGGACGCAGCCGACACCAGGCTCCGTGAAATAATATTCAATCCCCTCCATGATGGCTCCGATCTGGGCGTCGATCGGTCGCAATCCTTTTCCAAACGTCTGCGATTCTCCCAGCGCGGCTGGTCGAACGCTTACAAAAACGGAAACGCCGAAGCTGTCGGTCCCTGTGATTTCACGGACCTCAGTAATTCCCGCCCGAGACATCAGTTGCTGAGCATGTTGCAACGTCGTCTCGGGGGAGCAGCCACGACTCCATGTCTGACTTTCAATGACGGTTAAACTCCTGATGAGGGGAACCCTCATCCCAATGCGAGCTATTGCTCAAGAGCCGCAATTGCTTGAAGCGGGCCTGTTTTGAACAGGCCCGTTTCACTCGATGATTCCTGTCGCGAATCACACATGAGATCACGCATACACTGCGCTCAGGTGGTGTTTCTTATCGCAGTCGTCTTCGTCGCCATCATCGGAGCAGTGTGCCCCGAAGGCGATCTGTCCGAATGCGACCTTTTTGCCGTCGTCATCTCCTTCATCGTCGTCGCCGCAATGAGCTCCCAGTACGATGTTGCCGAAACGGACACTCGGCTTATCGCCGTCGTCGTCATCACCGTCATCGCTGCAGTGGGCTCCCAGTGCGCCGAAAGTGATCTTCTTTTCGCTGTCATCGTCGTCGTCATCGGAACAATGTGCCCCTGCGGCCACCGGCCGGTTGCCCAGCAATCGAGCGAAGTATTCCCTGGATTTCTGGTCGAAACCGATTGAGACTTTCGTCTGAGACATGAGATTCCCCTGGAAGTTCGATGTGAGGTGAAAGTTGGGGCGAAATGCCCATCAGCGCAAAGACGTTTACGAGATTGTCAGGAACGCGAGCGACGGCACAAGTGATAAGCTGGTGGCGATCTGGTGGCGATTGAGTGCCGCTACGATTTTGGCACGGCCGTGGCATAACCCTGTTCGTTGGTAAGGAGAGGTTGGCGAAGTTCCCAGGAAATGCCATTTCCTGAGCCGTTTCCGTGAAATCGAACGAGCGGCAATTTCTGGCATCCGTTCAACCGATTGATGGCATCATGAAGCCTGACATGCGTGTTGATTTTGCGATTCGTCGGGAGCGGATCATAGATGTGATGCGGCCACCCCTCCTCCTGAAATGCTGACAGGATGAGCTCCTGGTTCTGGGCTGGAACGCGAAATCGTTTGATCACCGTTCCAGCAACCGAAAGCTCGCGCCGACCAGAATCCCAATTCGGCGTATGCGGGATTGATTGACCAAACGCACGTGACCATGACTCGGCTTCTGGGGTCGACGGCCCATTTACGGTTTCTGCCAGGTTCACCCCTGCCGGAGTCAAAACCATGCACGTTGCGACGTCGAACACGAAGCCGTCCGATCGGCGAAACGTCCGATGAGGTTTGCCGTAAACGGACGTTTCTTGTCCGTGTGCGGCAAATCCCTTCGCAATCAGCCAGCGAATGTCACTGACGGACATCCCGTTCTGGAACAAGCCACTGACGTGCAGGGCGAAGTCCCACGTGTCGGCATTTGCGTCCTGGGCACAAACATGTGCCCGCAAAAGAGCTGCAAGACCTGCTTTCATCCCACTGGCAAGTGTTGATACCTGAATCGTCGATGTGGAACGATTTCGAGCCTCAATCATCGCAACAGATTCCCTGACAAGGAAATGGGTCGACTCCACGAGCGATGTTACGTCTCCAAAACCCAGCTCTGACCATCCGCTGATGCGTGTAAATCGATACCCTTGACATGCCGCGTATTGATCGGCCTGCGATGCCATTGAACACAACTTGGTGCCGTATCGCAATCGAGCGCGATCGAGAATTATCTGTTAAGAATTCGTGTGCAACGATGTTGTAGTTGTTTGAGATCATAATGTGGTGCGAAACGATGTTTTTAAATTGGAAGATGTCTCATGGTGTTTCTTTCCGACAGTCTTGTTGTTTGACAACGCGACTTTACATGCGCATATTCGTGTCGCATCTCGTGTGGCAAAATCATTGCCGTAATCGTGGCTGATTCCGCTTTGGAGGCATTCCGAAGTACGCCCGTAAAATTCACCGTTTCCGCAGGTCCCCTCCTCGTTTTCATTGGAAGGAAGATTCATGGGTTCGAAGTTACGAATGTGCGGTTTGTTGACTTTTGCGGTTCTGGCATCGCAGGTTGCGAATGCCCAGAATCCGTTGCCGCCCGATCCTCAGGCGTCGTGTACTCTGACGCCGGCGCAGTTCGCGTCGTGGTTCGCAAACGGAGTGGTGACACCAAATGGAATTGTGAAGCCTGCCGACAGCTTGAATTTTTCGCCAAACTCGTTCTGCAGTTTCTATCAGTGGTCGACGCAGATGTTCCTGTGGCTGAATTCGCCAACATCGAGCACGGGCGGCCGAATTTTTGATTCACCGGTTTTTTATGATGTCGAACTCGGGGTCGACGGAAAATTCCACCTGGTTTCAAATAATGCAGGGCGCATTCGATCGCTAGGGGTTAGGTCCGCGCAGGTCGGTTCAAGTGGAAAAAAACTGATCGTGAGCGCTGCTGGCGTTGTTTCAGATGTTGAAACCGGTCAGGCGAGTGGGAGCGGAACACTCCTTTCGCAAAATGGTTCGCTGGTTTACTACTCCATTCACGTCAATGACGTGTTTGCGTATATGGCGACGGGCATAAACTCAACTCCTCCGCAAATCAATCTGGCGGGGTTTCCGACAACGGCTGCCGACCTGAAGCAGATTACGGACTACGCCAGTCAGCATTTGCACAAGCAGGTCGTTGACCCAACGGCTTTGGCGATGGAATTAAAAATTTCCTGGGTCGATGCGGCGACGCTCCCGAATCCGCAAGACTACATCACGATGACGGCCAACGTTCCAACGTACAACTTTAGTGTTCCTCCCGATAACAACGGTATTTGGCCGACGGGGCCGGTACAACAGAAATTGCTGGCCATGGTAGGTATGCACGTTGTTGGCTCTACTGCAGGGCATCCAGAAATGATTTGGGCTACGTTTGAGCACGTCAACAATGCTCCGAATGGTGCCTACTCCTATAAGAACACGGGCGGAATGGTTACCAATGTGCCATTGAATCCTCAGGGAAAGTGGCTGTTCAGTAACGGAACGGCAAATCCGTTTAACGTTGAGAATCTTAAGACTGTCACGACGCCGGAGGCAGGGATTCAACAAATGAATAGCTCTGGCCCGAAGCCGGTTGCCAGCAATACGAACCGAACTTTTGCCTGGGGCGGTGCACAGACGAATCAAGGCGTGGACAACAACACGCAAATCATTTCGCTGAACAATGCCGTTATCAGCATGCTTGGTAACGATATTCGTAAGAATTATGTGCATATTGGGTCGGTCTGGACTGGGGGACAGATTCCACCAAGCAGTGGGACTATTCCAGCTCAAGCACAATCGGTCGGTTCCGTTCTTCTGTCGAACGCGACAATGGAAACCTATCATCAAGCCCCAGGTTTCAACTGTTTCAGTTGTCACAACACTGGCACCAGTACCGCCAGTAGCGCCAATCTGTCGCAGTTGAGCCACATCTGGAAAAATCTGCAGCCGTTGAATGCAAAGTCGAAGACGCCTAAATGAGTCGGATGGAATTCGTTTCGATGAACCGAATGGAGGGGCAGGCAACTGCCCCTCTTTCATTTCGCATTCGAAGTCGCTGGAAAGTTCGCAAGTGCCCCAGGGGCGTTTGCCATAAAGGCCTGCGTCTCAAGGGACTGCCTCGAAAAACTTCTCGCGGCGCGACCCTTACCCTGAGGCATTGCAGTGGTTACACTATTCCAGTCGGGACATCAGTGTGACTGACATTCGTTGGTTTACTGATCTGTGCGGCGAAGCCGTGCAGGACAGACAGCGCCGTAAAATCAGTCGGGGGCTCTTACAGCCCCCGTTTTTCTGCGCAAAGTCCCAAGCGGTTGTTTCATCAAAAGAGAGTGCATCGTGACAGTCACGTCTGTTGTTGGTTTGCAGTGGGGGGATGAGGCCAAGGGAAAGATCGTCGATATCCTCACCGATTCCCATCAGGTCGTTGTCCGGTATCAGGGTGGCAACAATGCTGGCCATACCGTGAAGTTCGACGGCGAAACATACAAGCTGTCATTGCTACCCACCGGAATTCTGCGGCCGGGGGTCAAGGCAGTCATCGGGAACGGTCTCGTAGTGAATCCCGAAGCTCTGCTCAAGGAAATCAAATCACTCACAGATCGCGGACTTCCCATCAGCGGCGAAAACCTGATGGTCAGCGATCGTGCTCACGTGATTCTGCCGTACCATATCATTGAAGATGCCGTTTACGAAAAGCGACGTGGCCAGCAGGCAATTGGCACCACAGGCCGTGGCATCGGAACCTGCTATCGCGACAAAGCATTGCGTTCACATGCCATCCGGATCGGGGATCTGTACCACCCGGAATCGTTCCGATCACGTCTGAACGAGATCGTCGTCGCCAAAAACCTGATGCTGAAGGCACTCGATCCGAGCGTCGAAGAACTGAATGCCGATGCCATCTTCGCTTCGTACATCGGTTATGCTGAACAGATCAAGCCGTTTGTCGCCGACACGACCGCCTGGCTGCATCGAGCCGTTCGCAGTGGCGCAAACATCCTGTTCGAAGGAGCCCAGGGAAGCTTGCTGGACGTGGATCATGGAACATTCCCCTACGTCACCAGTTCCAACAGTTCATCGGCAGGGATTCACAGTGGTAGCGGAGTGCCTGAACGCGAAATCGATCGAATGATTGGCATTGTCAAAGCCTATACGACTCGCGTCGGCGGCGGCCCCTTCCCCACCGAACTGCTGAATGCCACCGGTCAACACATTCGCGATGTCGGCCACGAATACGGAACCGTCACCGGTCGACCTCGCCGCTGTGGCTGGCTGGATGGGGTGGCGACTGCCTACGGCGCCCGGATTTGTGGTGTTGACGAGATCGCTGTCATGCTGCTGGATGTACTTTCCCAGCTTGACGAAGTCTGCATTTGCGAGGCCTATGAAATCCGTGGCGAGCGGACGACTGACTTTCCCTCACACGTCGAAGACCTGGAAGTTGCCAAGCCGATCCTGCGTCGTATTCCCGGTTGGAAACAGGACATCACGGGGGCTCGCAAGCTAAGTGATCTTCCTCCCGGCGCCCGTTACTACGTTGATTCGGTCAGTGAGTTGATGGGATTGCCCGTGAAATTCATCAGCATCGGGCCAGATCGAGCCCAGACGATTCTGTTGTAACTTCCCGCAATTTGGATGGAGATCTGCGATGACCTGGATCCAGACCATTCCGAAATCACAGGCTGGCCCGGAATACCGGGCGGCCCTGGATGCCCAGCATGCCTGGTATCCACGCGAATACGAGGCTGACGTCGCGGGATTGCCGAGTGCCGATGGCGACGGAATCGTGGCGTCGCATAGCCTGATTCCCAATGCCCTGCATCACGCCTTCGCAACATTCGGAGCACTGATGGACCCGAAGCTGCCGCTCGATCGACGGCAGCATGAAATCATTGCAACAGTGGTGTCTCAGCAGAATTGCACGCGTTATTGCAGTGTGTCTCATCGCGAATTCCTGCGCCGGGCCACCGGCGACGATGCCTTGGTTCAGGCGATCCAGAGTGATTTGCAATCAGCCGTGTTCAGTGAGTCTGATCAGGCGATCATCGACTATGCAATCAAGATCACGCGCGACGCGACATCAGTGAGTCCTGAGGACCATGCTCGACTAAGGGCTGTCGGATTCGACGATCAGGGAGTTCTGCAGATCACCCTGATCGCAGCCTGGTTTAACTACATCAATCGCGTGGCAGACTCCCTCGGCGTCGGCCGCGAGTGATCTGGCTATCGCGAGATGGATGCGTGGTTGGCGGTGCTGGTTTCGGTCAATGGGGTCGCAGCGATCACGGCTGTTCGCGTAGCAAGATTCGCGAACACCACTTGCATTTGTCGTGAGTGAATCCCCGCCAGAGATACAAAGCGACTGATGATTGCAATCAGCCATCCGCGCGCGTTCACATTCATTTCATAGCTGACGCGAGTCCCGGTCCCTGCAGGTTCCAGGCGCCACTTCCCCTCCCCTTCGATGATCCCGCCGAAGTATTTCATTCGAATTCGTTGACCGGCTGTCACCTCAGCCACGCGACAGCAGCATGGCACGGCACCGGGTGGGCTGATCTCAAACTCGGTGCCAATCAACGCTGGTTCAAAGGTCAGCACCCGTACCCGGATTTTCCTGGGCCACCAGGCGGGATACGCGGCGAAGTCAGAAACAACTCGCCAGACCAGTTCCGGTGAAAACGGAATCACAACTTCGTCGCATGCTTGAATCGGCGTCATACTCTTTCATCGTCAATGAATGCGAAGCAAAGCAAGTAGCCTTCACGTTCCAGGTGAAGTCAGCTGTTGGCAGAGATCGCCTTAGCAAAAGTGCAAACACCACCGTAAAGAAGCCCGATGGACGTTTCTTGGGTTGCCTAACTCAGCCAACTCAACGCATCCCATCAGCGTTCATAAGTGTTCATCAGCGGTTCAAAATCTTCCTTCCAAGCCCATGAAAGCGAAGATGCACGACCAGATTTCTCAGGTCGTGCATCATGATCTTCGCAGACAACAGCGTCGAAGGTGTCACCAGAAATGTGACGACTACTTCTTGGCTTTCTTCTCAGCGACATCAGCTTTGGCTTGAGCGGCAGCTTCGGCAGCGCGCACTTCCAAGTTGATCATCGGGCTGAACCGACGAACCTTGGCGGCGATCAACTGCTTGTCGCTCTGGCTGGTGGCCTTGCGGAATCGGCCTTCGAGCTTCTTCAGCTTGACTTTGTGCTTGCGGCGGCGTTCTTTTTCGCGATCTCGTTCTGTGCGCGGCATGGTAGACTGTTTTCTCCGAAACGAATCGACGGCTGCTGACCGTCAGTGAATCCTCTGGGTCGCAAATCCTTACGGCAGGCTACCGCAGCTTCTTGTGACAGGTTTTGCAGCGTACCCGCATGCGAACGATCTTGTTGCATTTGGGGCAACGCTTTGTCTTGCGTTCAATTTTAAGTTTAGTCCGCGGACGGATTGGCATCGTAGATCCCTCAGTCCCCGTTCAAGCACTCGTAATGCCTGATCCGGGCAATTCTCCAAAAACACAAACGAGCGGGGAAGTTTAGCCGGGGGGACTCGGACACGCAAGTCAATGCCACTTCCCGCCCTCAGTTTTCCCGAGTGAGTCCGTTGATACCAAAAATCAGAAACGTGCGAAACTGTTCCCGTGAAATGAGTTCGATGATCAGTGGAATCAAAATCGCTTGCCGAGAGTGTCGTAAGCTGTGACGGAGTAGTGGGTTGCAGATATCTGGTGCCACGATCGAGAAGCGTCCGTGTGAAATTTTGTGCGAAATGTCTCTATTTGGACTGAAGGCCCAACAGCACAAAGCACAGGGCCTCAGCCCTGTGGAATCGGTTCCAAGTTGAAATGCGACCTGAAGGGTCGCGAGTGATCAAATATTTTCGCGACACGGCTCAGGCGACGGTATTGGGGACGTGCCCCCAACGGGTAGAGTTTTGGAACACTGATTGCCGCTGATTCACGCTGATCAATAACGAGCGGAAGAATGCTGGCAACCCCATGCTGATTGCTCGCGAATCCGCAGGCCACTCATCCCAATTGGCCCTGAATCCAAATGGCTCTGGCTCTCCCGGGACGATGCCCGTTATTTCGGTGGTCGCCGGAAGGCTGCGTGCCTATAACGCACCGCAAAGTTTGGAACATCAGGACTTCTCGCCATGCCGACAATCGCTCGTAATGAATCTCGCCCGGGTACCTATGTCCTGGCTGACGAACTCTGGCTTCCCCGGTCAGTCGATGAAGTTTTTTCTTTTTTCGCAGATGCGTATCGCCTCGAAGAGATTACGCCACCTTGGCTGCACTTCCACGTGCAGACTCCAAGGCCTGTTCCCATGTTTCCAGGGTCATTGATCGACTACCGCTTGCGACTGCATGGGATCCCGATTCGATGGCGAACGGAAATCAGCGAATGGGAGCCACCCTTTCGGTTCGTCGATCGGCAATTGATCGGTCCCTATCGATTGTGGGAGCACCTGCATACTTTCGAAGAAAAGGATGGCGGTACGCTGGTTCATGACCGGGTTCACTATGCTGTTCCCGGTGGCAGTCTGGTTCACTGGCTGTTCGTCCAGCCGGATCTACGGCGGATCTTCGCCTATCGGCGTCAGAAAATGGCCGAATTTCTCGGTCAGCCAGAACTTCCCGCAATCACTTAATGGCAAAAAGTCCGCCGAATCCGCGCGGGATTTTCGACGTGCGCGGATCGGCAGGTGAAGTTTGTGCTGACGTCAACCACCTCGCGTTTCAGTTGCATTCGGCCAGCAACGGCCCCGCGAGTTCCTTCAGGAAAAAGAGGCGACCCGGCTGGGTTGGCATGAAGGTTGACGGGATCCAAGGTGTTGGTTCGTGGCGTAAGGTCATCCATAGGGAAAGGCCCTGCCACATCATGCCTCGTCCAAATGTTCCGTCCGCGCCGCCGATAATTTTGTCGCAACCTAGGAATAGTCCGGGGCCGATTGTGTTGGCGAACGCTGGAACGTGAGTTGTGCGGCTCTTGAAGCTCGTCAGAGCGTTCTGTTCGATCGTCAATGGATGAAGGCGAGCACCCAGGCGGTGCGTCTGCTTCTTCCACTCATTGACCGAATCGAACTCGGCAGCGAAGTGAGGTTCCCAGAACGCGATATGGCAGACGCGTCCAATCCCGAAAATCGTCGTCAGCTTAGCCCCCTTGCTCCGCAGTTCGCCGATTTTTTCGCCATAAGTCGGCAGCAGCTTCTTCGTCGCAAAATTGCGTTGCTTCTTCGGGACGGTCAGCTTACCCAGCGGGCCGTAAAACGCCTGTTCCATGGCATACTGAAATGAGCCGGTATTCGTTGAGGGAAGCGTGTTTCCTTCCTTGTCGGACCATTCATCCATGTTGAAGCCATGGACATGTTCGCAGGAGACGTTCCATTCCATCAGGAAGTAGACCGCCCAGCGATACATCCCCATCGGACCGACGGGAAGAATCAGTGCTGCTGCTTCGCCAGCGTCGCGAGCCAGCTTGATCGTTAAAGCGATTTCATGGCCGAGCATCATGTCGAAATCGGCCAGGCTGCCACAGGGGATCGGCTGGAAGTTCTTGTGCCACCCTTTCTGGCGGTTTGTGATCGTCGCAGGGTCGGGGTCAACGCAGGCATCGATTTTCGCCAGATCCCAGCCAGAGGGAAAGAAGTTTTCCATCAACGAACCGGGCAGCGTGGTCAGCAGATCCATCAGCGATTCCTCGAGTCGGGGGTTGTCATCATCGCGGCGCTTGAGCGGAAATCATCTTACCGTGGGGGGTGAAGGCTGTCAGCAGAGTGCGATGAGCGGTCAGCTTTCAGGCTGGAGCTTGTCGGGCTACTGGCTGTTCGGTTGATTCTGCTGCAGGTGATTTGCATGATATTCTTGTGTGTCATTCGCGTGGTCTTTTCTGGGGTTTGCGATGCCTTATCTTGATGCTATTCTTGCGTTTTCTGTGACAATGCTGGTTGTGGCGACTGTCGTCTCAAAAATTGTGGATTTCATTTACGGGGCGCTTTACCTCAGAAATCGATTATTCCAAGAGATGCTGCAAAACGTTGCTGAGCAGTTCAAAGGCTCGGCTGAAGCGACGCAAATTGTCAATAAGCTACTTGCTGATTTGAAGCAGACCAAGTGGTCGTGGTTTTGGGAGTACATCTCTGGACAACTTCCAACGTCTGCGACCGTAGATACGGTTGTCAAATCGGTTCTCGACGGCGCTGCCACCGATGAGACAGTAAAACAGCTTGAGGCCATGCTTACTGCTGAGGGGGATCGGTTAACACAGTACTTGCGAGATCGGTCACGCTGGGTGGCATTTGTCGTCGCCTTGGTTTTGGCGTTGGTGTTTAACATCGACAGCGTCAATATTGCAGATAGATACATTCAATCACCTGCGTTGAGTCGCGAAGTTGCGTCGAAGTTTGAATCAACTTTGGATGACGCGAAGAAACATCTGGATGCACGCGAAAAAGCGCCCCAGCCGGGTGCGAATGTACAAGCGAATGCTGCAGGAGCGAATCCACCGGCAGATCAAGCAGCCATCGAATCATTGAAGTCTTCTGCCGCTCAACTTCAAAAGGATTTCGACAAGCTCAAAAACAGCAGTTTTCCGATTGGTCAGCACTACTTTCCATATTTTCCTTACCTCAAATCAATTAATCTCCTCGCGTTTCAATTCGAGTTTTATGACTGTCCGCCGTTGGAAGTAGGACTGCGTTGGTTGCTTGGGATCGCCTTGACTTGTCTCTGTGCGGGGCTTGGAACCCCGTTTTGGTACGATTTGATTAGTAACTTGTCAAAACTCACCTCTGGAAAAAAAGAAGATAATCCCAGAGCTCCCTCAAATGTCAGGTGACGGAGGATTCCGGTGACTTCTCTCGACGTTTCCTGCCTGATACGATTCGGATTCCTTAGGACTGGTACGGAAAACTGAGTTGGAGAGACAGGACATGGCGGCAGCGAATCCGTTTGGGACGGAAAGTGTTCTCAAGACCAGCGGTGGTGAGTTTAAGTACTACTCACTCCCCAAACTCGCAGAAAAGGGATTCGGCCAGATTCAGACTCTGCCGTTTTCCATGCGAGTTCTGCTGGAAGCCTGCCTGCGTAATGTCGACGGATTCATTGTTAACGAAGAGCATGTCGCTCAGGTGGCGAATTGGGACGCCACCAAGCCTCAGCAGGTCGAAGTGCCGTTCATGGTCGGACGCGTCGTTCTGCAGGACTTCACCGGCGTCCCCGCAGTCGTCGACATGGCGGCTTTGCGAGATGCCATGATCCGCATGGGAGGCGATCCCAAGAAGATCAATCCCCTCGTGCAATGCGATCTGGTCGTTGACCACTCGGTCATGGTCGATTTTTTTGGTGCGGCCGATTCGCTCCAGCAGAACATCGACCTCGAATTTGTTCGTAACCTGGAACGGTATCAGTTGTTGCGATGGGCTCAACAGGGGCTCAGCAACTTCCGCGTCGTTCCTCCCGCAACCGGGATTGTTCACCAGGTGAACCTCGAATACCTCGCCAAGGGTGTTCTGACCAAGGACGGGGTCGCCTATCCCGACAGCCTCGTCGGAACCGACAGCCACACCACGATGATCCACGGCCTGGGTGTTGTCGGCTGGGGCGTCGGCGGGATCGAAGCCGAAGCCGTGATGCTCGGCCAGCCCATTTACATGCTCATGCCGGAAGTGGTCGGGTTCAAACTGATCGGAAAGCTGCCGGAAGGTTCCACCGCGACAGATCTGGTGCTTACGGTCACTCAGATGCTGCGTAAGCATGGTGTGGTCAACAAGTTCGTCGAATTCTACGGCCCCGGCCTCGATTCGATGACGCTCCCCGACCGAGCGACACTCGCAAACATGGCACCCGAATACGGTGCGACGATGGGCTTCTTCCCTGTTGACGACGAAACGCTGCGATTCCTGCAGCGGACCGGTCGTACTGCCGCCGAAGTCGAACTGGTAGAAAAGTACTACAAGGCTCAGGGGATGTTCCGGACGAGCGATTCGCCAGAACCTCGGTTCAGCAGCAAGCTGGAACTCGATCTGTCGACCGTCGTGGCCTCGATGGCTGGCCCCAAGCGGCCTCAAGACCGAGTGCTGCTCAGCAACATGAAATCGGCCTGGATTCACGAGCGGTCAACCAGCTTCGGGCATCCAACTCCGGCAGCACCGGTCGCGATCAAGGGGACGGACTCCACGATTGGCGATGGCGCGGTTGTGATCGCTGCTATCACCAGTTGCACCAATACCAGCAACCCCTCGGTCATGCTCGGTGCCGGCTTGCTCGCTCGAAACGCTGTCGCCAAAGGCCTGACGAGCAAGCCTTGGGTGAAGACCAGCTTGGCTCCAGGAAGTCGCGTTGTCACCGAATACCTCGCCAAATCGGGACTCGATCAACCTCTGAATCAATTGGGATTCAACACGGTTGGCTACGGGTGTACGACCTGCATTGGTAACAGCGGCCCGCTTCCCGAAGAAGTCTCGCAGGCCGTCTCTGAAGGAGATCTGATTGTTTCGGCTGTCTTGTCGGGGAACCGCAATTTTGAAGGCCGCATCAATCCGCAGGTGAAAGCAAACTACCTTGCCAGCCCTCCGCTGGTGGTTGCCTATGCCCTTGCCGGAACAACCGACATCGACCTGACCAAGGATCCGATCGGCCAGGACAAGTCGGGCAACGACGTCTACCTGAAGGATATCTGGCCGACGTCGCGGGAAGTGGAAGAGACCGTTGCAAAGTCGATTACGCCCGAGATGTTCACGACCGAATACGGTCACGCGGCACTCGGCCCGATCGAATGGCAGAAGATCACAGGTGCGACCGGGCCACTCTATAAGTGGGACGAAAAGAGCACTTATGTTCAGGAACCGCCGTTCTTCATCGACATGCCGGCACAGCCATCTCCGATCAAGGGGATCAGCAACGCGAAGTGCCTGTTGTCGGTTGGCGACTCCGTCACGACGGACCACATCAGCCCTGCCGGTTCCATCAAGGCCAGCTCTCCAGCCGGTCTATTCCTGCAGGCCAACGGTGTCACCCCGATTGACTTCAACAGCTACGGAGCCCGCCGCGGAAATGACCGAGTCATGACGCGAGGGACTTTCGCCAACATTCGTCTGCGAAATTTGCTTTGCCCGGGGACCGAAGGTGGTGTCAGCAAGTACTTCCCGACCGGCGAGCAGATGTCAGTCTATGACGCCGCGATGAAGTACAAAGCCGACGGAACACCGCTGGTCGTGCTGGCCGGTTCCGAATACGGTACCGGTTCCTCACGCGACTGGGCCGCCAAGGGGACGTATCTGCTGGGGATTCGCGCGGTCATCGCCGTCAGCTTCGAACGAATTCACCGGTCTAACCTGGTTGGAATGGGAGTGCTGCCGCTTCAGTTCCGCGCTGGCGAGAATCGGGAATTCCTGGGCCTCGACGGAACAGAAACGTTCGAAATCCAACTGAATGACAACCTGAAACCACTACAGGCTGTTGAAGTGATGGCCACTCGCCCCGATGGAACGGCCATCCACTTTGTCGCCACATGCCGAATCGACACCCCGGTTGAAGTCGAGTACTACCGTAACGGCGGAATTCTGCACAAGGTCCTGCGAGACTTGCTCAAGACTTGATTTCTCGCTTTTGGTCACTGAAGTCGTACGAGTCAGCGCTGATTCGATGTCGGGTTGCCTCGACAAACATCGAAAGCACTGAATTCGTGCGTCTTCAGTAGGAAAATGGGAAATCCATTC
>CAIWEX010000170.1 GCA_903911795.1 uncultured Schlesneria sp. | reverse complement strand
TGGAGTTGTGTCGATCGTATCTGCTGATCAAGACCACATGCACGGCTGGAGAGAAAATGATGGGGACCCTATCTGTACTCGGACGGTCATCGATACTGGGAGCCGGCGCGGCGTTCGCCGTCTGTATGATTGGTGGAACTCTCGCAAGTTGGGTCGAGAGTCAGTGGAAGGTCGTCGTGATCAGTTGGGAGATGGCGGGGTTGGTCGTTTGCGTGTTGGTAACAATCGGCGGCTTCCTCGTCGCGCCACTGGCAGCGATGACTAGCCGCGTGGTGCTGGGGGCCATTATTGGCGGTGTAACGGTTGGCGGATGCCTTGCTGGTGTCAGTCTCACAAACGGCTCGCCGCCGGGTGTTGTTGAGTGGACGATTCTCGTCGGCATCAGTGCCGGAGCTGCCGCCGGTGCGGTGGGTGGAGCGATCGGGAAACTTTCGTTCGAGCAAAAACCTTTTTCCGGGAATGTCTGATGATTGAGTGGAAGATGCTCCGTTGATTGCTGACGGCAAAGCCCAGTTTCCGAGGAACATCTATGGCAGATTCTTGCTCGATTTCGGCTGGCGATCCGGCGACCGAACGGAAGCCGCGAAACGCAGTTGCTGTATGGCTTCGACGAATCTTATGGGTTTCCGTTGCGGTGCATTGTACCATCCTTTTGGTCGGTGCGGGGTACTTTGGTTGGGAGGCGTGGACAGGTGAATTGCGTTTGCCGCAACGGTTCAACGTGTTCGTCATGGGACTCGACGCCTTGGTTTACAGCATTGTCTGGATTGCCATCAAGATTTCCATGTGCCTGCTCCTCGCGTACATTCCAGACGGTTCCTTGCAGAGAATCTCGGTTGGGTCGGCGGCAACCGTGCTTGGCGTCGAAATCTCCTCGATTTTGATCGCAACGGTTCTCGGAGTCCCCCCAGATGACTTGCCCGGAATCGTCAGTCTCGGCTGGCTATTATTGTTTGTACTGTTTTTCTTGACCCACCACCGCGAACGCAAGAAGTTGCTCTGTCTCCGAACACAATGTACGACCGAAGCTGTCGGTTTGTGTTTCATGATGGTCATCACGCTGTGGGCATGGTGGTTTTGGAATAGGAATTATAAAACGGATGGCCTTGGCACGGGCTTCGAAGCACCTCTTCGATGGTCGTTCACTGGATATGCGGTGATGACCTTTCTGGTGATCGTAGGACTATTCGTCGCCAAATCGTGGAGAGAGGGGATGTGTCTGACTGGCCGTCCTCTCTTGATGTGCCTTTTTGCGTTGGCGGTTGTCGAAGGCTCGTTTTACGTCCTGCTTTCTTGGCCCATCATCGCTATGCTTTTGGTCTGGGGAGTCATCCCTCTGCACTTCACACTCGTTACTTTTCCGGTCATGTGGACTTGCAGCAGAAAGGTTCGTCACTGCCGACGTCATTATGATGGCCTTCCTGAGTCGCAACGCGACGAGAAGTTTACCCCGTTTTAAGCTTTCGAAACTTCCTGAGACTTGGTCACCCCGGCAGGGTGGCCGGGGTTGGACTGAGGCTTCGCGAAGGAAGCCCCGGATTTTCAGGTAAACCATGATTATCTACTCCGATCCTGTGATCAATTTCGATCGATATGCAATCCGGGCATTCCGTTGGTCCAGCCATCGTCGTATCGGTAGAAGTGATCGTGTCTAAACTCTTAGCCGGCTGACTGATCAAGAAATTGCTCCTTTGGCAGCAACGATGCGAGTTTTCCGGGCAGTTTTAACTCTATAACCAGCGAAATCCCGAATGGCTCAGGATTCGCATTCCGAAATCTGGCAACGGTCGAATTGCGGAACGCCTGATGGAGGTAAAACATGGTCTGGCTGGCATTTGATTTATCGATAGCATTGGCTGGATTCACTTTATTGTTACTGGGGCGGTGGATAATCGATGTCGTTCACGCCCTGTTACGCCGACCCGCAACCCAGCAAACGACTCCACCGCATGCCTGAATTGTCTTAATCACGGAAAGCAGCGGGGCTGCACGGGCTTTGAATGCTTCCGAAGCGAGGTGCGCCTGGTACCACGCAACGCAGGTAACGATAATCGTAGCTGAATTCGCGAGAATTCAGCTCTTTTAGTTACCAACATATCGTTACCCGCGTTGGGTTGCACTCGGCGCGACTGGCGTCCCGCTTCGGGGGCGCGGGCACCGTTCAGCATCCGGGCGACTACGGACCGACGAACGTGGCGACGACCGTTCCCTTGCTCAACAGTGACAACCCATTTCCATGCACGTGGAATCCGTCGACTGCAGTGAGCGTCATGGCGAAGGTTCGTTCCAACTCTTCGAGTTCCGGAGGTCCGGCTTTCTTTGTGCTGACCAATTCGCCCATTGTGACGGTGTCGCGGATCAGTGCGTATGATCCGCTCAGCCGGTTGACGCCGCCAAAAATGCTGAGTCTCCCTTTTGAAAACAGCATGGTTGGAGGCATCGCGGCAGTGATCGGCTTGCCCAATAGAGTCGTCAGCTTCCATTCTTTGTTGGCCGCCGTGCTGACGTGAGCCATGTCGCAGACGTGGGATCGCCAGGAATAGGTTTTGCTCGGCTCCAATGGAGTCTGAGCGATGGCCGGATGGCCTCCGGCCGGAACCGGGTAAATTGTCACTCCTTCTTTGATCGTCTCGACGACCTTGATGTCCCGGATCGCCATCGGAGTCACCTTCAGCGGGTTCTTGTCGAGAATCACCAGATCGGCGAGTTTGCCAACCGCCAGAGTTCCCTTGCGGTCCTGCTCGCCATATTGCTCAGCGGCCCACTCGGTCATGCACTTCAGGCCTTCGTAGGCAGTCACGCGCTGGTCAATGCCAATCTCGGATCCGGCTCGTGACACCCGATTGACCGCTGACCAGAGCATCATTATCTGGTCGAGAGGGGCCACAACGAAATCGGTGTGGTTGGTCGGCCGCAGTCCGGCGTCGATCGCATCGCGCATCGGGCTGATGTACATCGCCTGCTCCCTGCCGCGATTCGCCATATGTGCTTCAGCGAAGTAAAAGGTATGCAGGGTGTAGAACGACGGCCGGACTTTGTATTTCACGAACTTCGGGATCTGGTCCTTCCGGAGGAACTGCGCGTGGATCGCGGTCACGTTCCAGGGACGGCTGTAGTCACCCGCCCGAGCGAACTCGTAGGCACTCAGGAATGCGTCGATCGCAGCATCGCCATTGCAGTGCAGGATCAGGGG
>CAIWEX010000169.1 GCA_903911795.1 uncultured Schlesneria sp. | reverse complement strand
GAGGCAAAAACGCAGAATACGGAAAGGAAGAAATACCCCAATGCCATCGCGTGTTTTTGCATAGCATTTGCCTCTTTCACCAAACATGAAGAATCGCGATGTAGAAAGCGGCTTTAGAAAGCGGCTTTAGACAGACCAACGTCATGGGTAGCCCGGCAAGGAATCACTTATACTTCTGTCGCAACCTTCCCCCCTCCGCATTCAGGTCGGTCATCTCATCTTTCCATTTCTTGATTTTTTCCTTCGAGAATCCGCCCTTATCCATCGTCTCGATCCCCTCTTTCAGCCAAATAGTCCATGCGCCTGCATTGGCTAAGACGTCTTGTGGAACTCCGTCCTTGGGAATCGCATTGAGTTCTTCAATGGCCTTCAATCCCGTTTCCTTTGATCGACTTCCATTCGCGCCAGGAGTCCTTTCTTCAACGATTTTCAAGAAAGCATCCATGTACTGCTTTGCGCGTTCCTTTTCCGCCTTCGCAGCAGCCGCCTTTCCATCGCATCCGGTACAAACGATGATCGTAAGGGCAAGAACTCCGACAAACATGCGGACATGGTTCCACACCCCTACCGAGTGATCGAACTGTCGAGAAACGAGGCGATGATTCATGGACTCTTCCTTTCAAAATACTCGAAATCGACGCTTCTGCTGCAAATCCGGGGTCTATCCTAATTTGTCTTTAGTGACAGAGTACTGAGCAAGCAAGTCAGTTTTCAAGTCTGGGGACGTCGATCGACTGAACCTGCCACTTCGAAACGCACGAGGGGACATCAAGTGGTGCCGATAAACGAGGATCACGCATCCGTTACGTGGACAACGACTGGTCGCCGCCAGTCAACCAGCACCTGGATGACATAAAAGAAGACCGGCGTCAGGAAGATGCCGAATAGAGTCACACCCAACATGCCGTAGAAGACGGCGGTCCCCAATGTGTAACGCATTTCCGCACCGGCACCTTCGCCAAGCATCAGCGGTACGACTCCGATGATAAAGGCCAGGGAAGTCATCACAATCGGCCTCAGTCGCAATTGACAGGCTTCCAGCGTCGCTTCGCGGCGCGAAACGCCACGGCTGTGGCGAGCTCTCGCGAATTCGACGATCAGAATCGCGTTTTTACAGGCGAGGCCGACCAGCACCACAAAGCCGATCTGTGTAAAAATATTGATGTCAAGTCCCGCCCACTGCACTCCAACGATCGAACAAAGCAGGCACATCGGCACGACCAGAATGACTGCCAGAGGCAGCGTCCAGCTTTCATACTGCGCGGCCAGTACCAGAAAGACCAGCACGACTGCCAGCAGAAAAGCGAACAGCGCCGTCTGACTGACATTCTGCTGCAGCAGTGCCAACTCCGTCCATTCCGTACGCATGGATGGACTGATGTTTTCCCTGGCAACTTGTTCCAGGAGTTCTAGAGCCTGGCCGGAACTCGTTCCGATTGCGGGATTCGCCGACACGATCGCCGACGAATACAGGTTGTACCGAGTGAGCATCATCGGTCCGCTCGATTCCCGGACATCCGCGACTGCTGCGAGCGGAACCATTCCTCCGATATCGCTACGCACATAAAGATGCTTCAGATCGTCCTCGGTCATCCGGTACTTTGCATCGGCCTGCACATTCACCTGCCACGTCCTGCCGAAGCGATTGAAGTCGTTGACATACAACGAACCGAAATTGACTTGAAGCGCCCCGAAGACTTCCGCCAGCGAAACATGCCGCAGCTTGGCCGCATCGCGATCGATATCGATGTACAGCCAGGGAGTATCTCCCCGAAAACTGGTGAACAGATCCGTCAGTCCCGGAGTCTTACCCCCTTCACTCAAAACGCGGTTACTGACAGATTGCAATTCGGCCAGTCCCAGGTCATTGCGGTCTTCGATGACCAGGCGAAAGCCGCCCGAGGTTCCCAAGCCGTCAATTGGTGGTGCACCAAAAATGTTCACGACGGCATTGGAGACCGCTTGGCTCAGCTCGAGTTCAAGGTTTCGCCCGATTACATCTGCCGACAGCCCGATCGGAGATCGGTGTTCAAAGTCCTTGAGCATGACATACAGCGTTCCGAAGTTGGGAGCCTTGGCATTCATAATCAGTGACTGGCCGGCGATCGCCAGTGTGTGCTTGACACCTGCCGCCTTTCCCGCAATCTCTTCGACCTGGTGCATGACTTGCGTCGTTCGTTCCAAAGATGCCGAATCCGGCAACTGAATGTTGACCAGTAAATAGCCCTTGTCTTGTGAGGGGATGAACCCTGTGGGAGCCGACTCAAACTGCTGCCAGGTCGCATACAATAGGCCTCCGTACAGCATCAGTACGACCAGCGAGCATCGCAACAGCACTCGGACCGACAGCACATAGCCGTTGGTGATGAACTGGAACACGACGTTAAACAGTGAGAAGCAGACTCCCAGAAAACGATTCAACCACTGGGCGAGCGGCCACATTGCCAGCAGACCGGCCAATCCACAAACAACGGGCAGCAGATCCGGCACATACCCTCGAAAGTCTTCCGGTACTACGGCACTGACCCATTCTGCGAGCAGCGCGGGAAGGAATGTGTACGCCGCCCAACCTGCCGCCAGCAGTATGCCGACGCGAGGCAAGGGTTCAATGGCCCCCTGCTGCCTTGGTCGCAGCAACAACACTGCCAGTGCCGGACTGAGGGTCAGCGAGTTGAACGTCGAGATCAACGTTGAAACGGCGATAGTTACAGCGAACTGCCGGAAGAACTGACCGACGATTCCTGTAATGAAAATACACGGGACGAAGACCGCGGTGAGGACCAGTCCCACAGCAATGACGGGGCCTGATACCTCATCCATCGCAAGAATGGCTGCTTCACGCGGCGCGGCTCCCTTTTCAATGTGATGTTCGATCGCTTCGACAACCACGATGGCATCATCGACGACGATACCGATTGCCAGGACGAGGCCAAACAGCGTCAGAGTATTCAAGCTGAAACCGCAAGCCGCCATCGCAGCAAATGTACCAACGATGGCAACAGGGACGGCGATCAGCGGAATGACGGCCGCTCGCCACCCCTGCAGAAAGATCAGGACCACAGCCGCGACGAGAATCACGGCATCACGCAGCGTCACGAAGACTTCACGAATCGATTCGTCCACAAACGGCGTCGTATCGTAAGCGATGTCGTATTTCACGCCCTGTGGAAACCGGGTTTGTAGTTCGTCCATCTTGGCCCGGACCTGACTCGCAGTTTCCAGGGCATTTGAGCCTGGTAATTGATAAACCGACAAGGCAACCGAAGGATGCTGGTCGAGCGTGCAGATCTGATCGTAATCGAGTGCCCCGAGTTCCACGCGGGCCACATCTCGCAGCCGGATCACTCGGCCAGTTGCATCCGTCCTCAGCACCATGTCGGCAAACTGATTGTTGTCAGTCAGACGTCCCAGCGTTGTCATCGTGTACTGAAAAACCTGATCCGGTGGAGCGGGAGGCTGTCCAATCTGGCCTGCCGCGACCTGGACATTCTGTTGCTCGATCGCCCGCACTACGTCGGTGGTCGACAGATTGCGTGCTGCCAGTTGCTGCGGATCGAGCCAGACTCGCATGCTGTAGTCACGCTGGCCGAGGAACGAAATATCACCGACTCCGGGCAGACGCGACAGTTCGTCACGCAATTGGATCGTCGCGTAATTGCTGAGATACAGGCTGTCGCGGCTGTTATCCGGGGAGACCAGATTGATGATCATCAAAACTGTCGGTGACTTTTTCTTGACGGTCACGCCACGACGGCGAACCAGTTCCGGAAGGACGGGCTGCGCAAGATTAACACGGTTCTGAACCAGGACCTGTGCCAGGTTCAGGTCGGTCCCCGGCCGAAACGTCACAGTCAACGTATAACGTCCGTCGTTTGTACATTGTGAATTCATGTACAGCATATCTTCGACACCGTTCACCTGTTGTTCGATGGGCGAGGCCACTGTATCTGCCAGCACTTGGGCGTTTGCTCCGGGATAGCTCCCCGAGACCTCAACGGTGGGAGGGGTGATTTCGGGATACTGTGTCACGGGCAGTGCAAACAGGGCGATGCCACCCGCCAACGTGATGATGATGGACAGCACGGCAGCAAAAATCGGGCGATCGATGAAGAAGCGAGCAAACATGACGTCAACTTTCTCAAGACTTCACTTCGACCTAGGTGTGGGAGGGCGACGCACAAACAGACCGTGCACGAACGACACGCATGAACGGATCAGTAACGCGGATCGAAGGCATCCCGTCCACAACCCGCGACGCACAAACCCCAGCGTAATGATGTCGGCAACAACGACTCCAACCTGCTGCCAATGGGACAGCCGGAAGGGGGACCAGCCTTCGGCGTGATCAATCACATAAAAGAAGACGGGAGTCAGGAAGACACCGAAAAACGTCACCCCCAGCATTCCACTGAAGACAGCAATCCCCAGCGCCTGCCGCATTTCTGCACCCGCGCCACGGGCAAACACCAGTGGAGCAACGCCCAGAATAAACGCGAACGAGGTCATCACGATGGGACGCAACCGTAACTCGCAGGCATCCAGGGTCGCTTGCCTTCGTTCAACACCAGCGTTACGGCGGTACTTGGCAAATTCCACAATCAGAATGGCGTTCTTGCACGCCAATCCGATCAGAACCACGAAACCGACCTGCGTGAAGATGTTGATATCCTGCCCGGCATAGGCCACGCCTGTAATGGAACTCAGGACGCACAAGGGAACAACCAGGATCACGGCCAGCGGCAGCGACCAACTCTCGTACAACGCCGCCAGGACCAGAAAGACGAATACCACCGACAATCCGAAGACAATCATCCCAGTATTAGCGGCCTGACGTTCCAGGAACGTGATTTCAGACCATTCGAAGGCCATCGAGTCGGGAAGCTCGCGCCGGGCGAGTTCTTCGACAATGGCAATCCCCTGTCCCGTGCTGTAACCCGCCGCGACGTTGCCGGTGATCGCGGCTGCCGGATACATGTTGTAGCGAGTCAGCACCTGCGGGCCACTCGTTTCCGTGACATTCGCCACAGTCCCCAGCGGAACCATCTGCCCGTGAACGTTCCGTGCTTTCAGGTTCTGGACATCTTCGATCTGATTGCGGGACTCGGAATCAGCCTGCACAATGACCTGCCACGTCCGGCCGAATCGATTGAAATCGTTGACATAGCGCGAGCCAAGATACCCTTGCAGCGTTCCGAACACGTCTGTCAAACTCACGCCGTGTTTCTGAGCAGCATCGCGGTCCACGTCGACGTACAACTGGGGTGAATTCGCCTTGTAAACGGTCGAAAGCCCAACCAGACCGGGCTGCGAGTTTCCTTCTTTGACCATCAAGTCCGTGTACTTCTGTAGTTCCGTCAGGCTGACTTCACCACGACTTTCGATCATCACCTTGAAGCCACCGGCACGGCCCAGTCCGCTGACGGCAGGTGGGGGGAAGATCATCACGAGTGCTTCGGGGATCTCGGCCTGCATCCGCTTCCTCAGGTTGGCCACGATGGCATCACTGCGCATCGACGGATCGCGTCGGTGCTCGAATTCTTCGAGGATGATGAACATCGAACCGAACGCCGACCCGTACGCACTTAGCACGAATGAGTTGCCGGCGACCGAATTCACGTTGCGAACGCCCGGTGTGTCCAACGCAATCCGTTCAATCCTGGCCATAGTTGCCCGCGTCCGCAAAGCCGCAGAAGCATCCGGCAACTGAATGCTGGCGATCAGGTAACCCTTGTCCTGTGCGGGGATGAAACCCGTTGGAAGCTGCACATAGCCCCACCACGTCAGCACCAGCAGCCCACCGTAGACCATCAGCACCAGCGCCGGAATCCGCAACAGGCGCCCAATGATGTAGATGTAGACTCGTTCCGAGAAATGAAAACCACGGTCAAACAGCCAGAAGAACCAGCCAAGCAGCATGTCGATCAGCCACGTCAGTGGGTCGCGTCGTGAATTTGGTCCTCGCAACAACAGCGCAGCTAGGGCAGGGCTGAGTGTCAGCGAATTGATCGTCGAAAGAATTGTTGAGACCGCGATCGTCAGAGCGAACTGCCGAAAGAACTGGCCGACGATCCCGGAAATAAACATGCAGGGGACGAACACTGCCGATAGCACAAAACCGACGGCGATCACGGGGCCTGAAACTTCCCCCATCGCGGCGATCGCGGCGTCGCGCGGGGCAAGACCCTTCCGGATGTGATGCTCGACCGCTTCGACCACCACAATCGCATCGTCGACCACGATCCCGATCGCCAGGACCAGCCCGAACAGAGTGAGATTGTTCAGGCTGAAACCGGCAATCGCCATGGCGGCGAATGTCCCGATAATGGCGACGGGGACGGCAATCAGAGGAATAATGGCAGCTCGCCAACCCTTGAGAAATACGAGGACGACCAGTGCCACCAGCAAGATGGCATCGCGGAGGGCAATAAAGACTTCGTGAATCGATTCGCGGATAAACGGGGTGGTGTCGTAACCGATTTTGTACTGAACACCGTCTGGAAAATCGGCGGACAATTCTTTCATCTTGGCTTTGATCTCATCGGCCGTTTCCAAAGCGTTCGCGGTCGGCAACTGAAAGATTGCCAGGCCCACAGTCGGTTTTCCGTCGAAGCGATTGGCCACATCCTGACTTCGTGGGCCGAGTTCCACCCGCGCAACATCCTTGAGTCGAATGATCCGTTGATCCGGGGTCACGCGCAGAATGATCTCGCCAAACTCTTCGGCGGTTTGCAGTCGTCCCATTGTTGCCAGGGGAATCTGCCAGGCCTGCCCGGTACTCGATGGAGGCTGGCCAAACTGTCCGGTGGCAAGCTGGAAATTCTGTTCACGCAGCGCCGCCTGAACATCCAGAACTGTCAGATTGCGTTCGGCGAGCATGTCAGGCTGCAGCCAGACTCGCATGCTGTAATCGCGCTGGCCGAACACCAGTACTTCACTGATCCCCGGCAAACGGGACAGTTCGTCTCGGATGTGCATCAGAGCGTAGTTGCTCAGGTAGAGCTGGTCGTATCGTTCCGTAGGGGAATTCAGGCTGACGGTGAGTAGAATGTCAGGGGCTCGCTTCTTCGTGACGACTCCCGTTTGCCGCACGACATCAGGAAGCATCGGCAGCGCCAGGCTGACGCGGTTCTGGACGAGGACCTGTGCCAGGTTCAGGTCGACCCCCGGTTTGAATGTGACCGTCAGCGTGTACGAACCATCATTCGTGCTCTGCGAGGCCATGTAGAGCATGTTTTCGACACCATTCACCTGCTGCTCGATCGGCGCGGCGACGGTTTGGCTGACCACTGCAGAACTGGCCCCGGGGTAGTTGCAGTCGACCTGCACCGTCGGCGGCGCGACAGGAGGGTACTGCGCGATCGGCAATCGCTGGAGCGCGATAGCTCCCGCCAGCGTGATCAACAATGAGATCACGGCCGCGAAGATTGGTCGATCAATAAAAAACCGCGAGAACATCAGGCGTCTTTCTTCCCTTCGTTGTCAATCCAGGCCTGTCACGAATTCGACGTTGTTCGGCGCGGGTCGTTGTTCGGCGCGGGTCTCCCGACCCCGCCGAAAGCGACGACCGAAGGTCTCCTCTTTTCTTTATGACCTGGCAGTCGTAAATACGATGAGCAACAGACGCCCGAATGCAGGCCATTTTCCGAAGTCGGTTGCGGCTGGATGGCCGGGACTGCAGCGAGTGGATTAGCGATTGGATTGATGATCGCGAAGCGATCAAAGAACGTAGCCGGGGGTTGCAGCGAAGTGGAAACCCCCGGAACAGGTCTAATTCTCAAAAACGCATCCTGAAGGGATGCCAGAAACGGTTGGGCCTTCGCACTCTTTCTCGATGTAGTGTTCGCGGCCCAAAGGACACGTTGGGCCTCGGGAAACACTTGGTTATGCGACTGATTCGCAGCCCACGCCCCAACTTCATTCATCGCCCACTCCGATCGATAATCTCTCGCGACCTTTCAGGTCGCACAATTTGCTTTGTTCCCGTTCACAGGGCTGAAGCCCTGTGCTTTGTGCTCGCGGACTTTCAGTCCGCAAGAAAGGACACGCCTCAGTCCAGCCCCGGCCACCCAACCCCCAAACACTAACTCGCCGGAGTCGACGGACTTTTCGCAGGATCAGCCTCAACGGCTGGCTTCGGCTTGTTGGTGACGGGGAGTGCGTCTGCGTATTGCGTCCCCACCTTGGGGGCGACTTTCAGTCCCGGTCGAACGCGTTGTAATCCCGTGACGATCACGCGGTCGGATGTGGTGAGTTCACCTTCGACACAGCGCCAGCCCGACATCTGCATTCCCACCGAAACACTGCGGTAGATGACTTCATCCTTGTCGTTCAACACATAGATGTAGCGCTGCCCCTGATCCGAACCAAGAGCTTCCTCAGGAATGAACAGTCCGCTGCGAGCGTTGCCGATCGGCATCCGACAGCGGACAATCAGGCCGGGCAATAACAACAGGCTGCCATTATCGATCGTGGCTCGGGCTCGCAATGTCCCGGTGTGCGGATCGAGGGCGTTGTCGGTGAAGTCGATCACACCCCTCAGTGAGAAATACTTTTCATTGGCCAGCGACAACTGCACTTCCAGTTTCTGTTCGGTCGGCAGTCGCATCTGGCCACCCAGGATCAATTGTCGAAGACGCAGTACGGTTCGCTCGTCAATTTCAAAATAGGCACGAATCGGATCGACGGAGCCGATTGTTGCCAGCAGACTGTCATCAGCTTTGACGAGGTTCCCCTCGTCGATCAGACGGCGACTGATCTTCCCTTTGACGGGCGAACGAATCTCGGTGAACCCGAGGTTCAGTTGAGCCAGCGACTCGGTGGCTTCTGCGATCTGCAATGCGGCCTGTGCTTCCGTATGATCGAATTGCAGCCGATCGAAATCTTCCTGCGTGAGGACTTTATTGGCCAGCAGTTGCTTGGCCCGTTCGAGTTCCTTAAGCGTCCGGTCCTGCCGCGATTTGGCCTGCTGGACCGAAGCTGTCGCGCGCGCCAGTTCGGCTTTGTAAGTGCGAGGGTCGATGACTGCCAGCAGTTCGCCCTCGGCAACGTCAGCACCGTCATGGAACAGGACTTTATCGAGATACCCACCGACACGCGCGCGAATCTCGATCACTTCCGAGGCTTCCAGGCGACCGGTGAATTCTTCAAACGGTGCAAATTCCCGCTCGACAGGAACAGTCACCACGACTTCGGGTGGCGGCGCGGTTTTCGCGGCTCCGGTCGAGGCCTTCGGCTGGCAGCCTGCTGCGGCCAGCATGAGCGTAGCGACACTCAACAGGCGAAGTCCTGCGGAGCCAGACCTGGGCGCAGAAGGTACGAAGTCATCGACTTCAACTGCATTGCATTTCACAATAGTTGCCCTCATCAATTCCGTTTGCGAGCCGACCGGGACTGGCCCCAATCCGACTGGGCATCGCGGCGTCAGCCGTTTTGAATTTCAAACTGACTGACTGGTCAGTCATAGTATTGCGGTATAGCATGAACGTGTCCAGCGAATGTTGGCAATCCGTCGATGAATCAGGTCATCAAGCAGGGCTAATGCCTTTTTGAAGCTGGGGAGGAGGTATTCCGTTTTTCCGAACCCGTTGATATTCCAGCAGTCATCAACTGGGTGAAACCGTCGAATAACGTGCGACCATCAGCCGGAACGCGCTAGCGTCCGGTTTCT
>CAIWEX010000168.1 GCA_903911795.1 uncultured Schlesneria sp. | reverse complement strand
TGGAAAGAGGCTCGGCGGGAGCCTCGCCGCCTCGCCCTCCCGGATCGCCCCTTTAACAGTTCCCAATCATGTTCACCACGGAACTTTTCCCTGCAATTTCTCTGCGGTGATTTTCAAACCTGCGTGCGGTGAGGTTACAATTCCACGATCGACTCGCCCCTTGTTTCTGTCGATTTCCGTACTGGAGATTTTGTCCCATGGATTGTCAGAGAGTACGTCGTTTGTTGCGATCTGTTTTTGCGATAGGACTGTCAGTCGGTTTCGCGACCTCGTCCCTGGCGGCTTCGCTTGATGAGAACATCAAAGCCATCCGAGCGGTCGGATCTGAAGGAAAAGGGCACGCTGCCGCAATTGCTGCGGTGAAAGAATTGTCCCAGGGATCAGGCGAAACGTTGTTGCCAATCCTGAAGGCGTTTGACGATGCAACGCCGCTGGCGATCAATTGGTTGCGGGGGGCGTTTGATTCCGTCGCAGATAAGGCACTTGCCGCAGGAAAGCTCCCTGCTGCTAAGCTCGAAGCCTTCGCAAAAGAGACAACTCGCAATGCTGAAGCGCGGCGGTTGGCCTATGAATGGCTGATCAAGGTCGACGCCACGGCCAGTGATCGCCTGATTCCCGGCATGCTGCGTGATGCCAGCCCCGAATTCCGGCGTGATGCCGTTCAACGACTGATCAAAGCCGCCACAACTGCTCAGGAAGCCAAGAACACGGAATCCGCTGAAAAACTCTTCAAAGAGGCCTTGGCGGGCGCTGTCGATGACGATCAAGTCAAAGCGATTGTCGGACCGCTTAAAGAGATGGGACAGCAGGTCAACCTGCAGAAGCACTTCGGGTTCCTGACCGAATGGCAACTGGCAGGTCCTTTCGACAACACTGAAAAGAAGGGTTTCGACATCGCTTACCCTCCCGAGAAGGGGGTTGACCTGGCAGCCACGTATGCGGGAAAGATGGGTGACGTCACCTGGAAGAAGTTTGCGACAGAGGATGACTACGGTGTCTTCAACATCGCCAAACAGACCTCGCCCTACAAAGGTGCTGTGATGTACGCCTATACCACGTTCCATGCGGATAAACCGATGGGTGTGGAAATGAGACTCGGGACACCCAATGCCTGGAAACTGTGGGTGAATGGAGAACTTGTTTTTGGTCGTGACGAGTACCATCGCGGCACTCAACTGGATCAATACCGCGTGAAAGCCAAGCTCAAAAGCGGCAATAACACGATTCTGTTGAAGGTTTGCCAGAACGAGCAGACCGAAGAATGGGCTCAGGATTACAAGTATCAGATTCGCGTTTGCGACTCGACCGGGGCGGCTATTCTGTCCAGCCCGGCCGCAGCAACAAGCCGTGTTGATCGTTAGTGTGGCGCGAGTTCGCTGCCAACCTGTAAGCTCGAATTTCGACCTTCCAAATCATCCCCCATTGGAATGAATACAATGCGACTGTTTCTGCTGATCAGCATGGTCATGGCCTGTTCTACGACGCTTCCTGCGGCGGACTGGCGACAGTTCCGAGGCAATGACAGTTCTGGCGTTTCCAGTGAGAAAGATTTGCCGGTCAAGTGGTCGGCGACGGAAAATATCGGTTGGAAAGCGGCTTTACCAGGCCGTGGCCTCAGTTCCCCCATCGTTGTTGGGGATCGAGTTTTCGTAACGTGTTCCAGCGGTTTTCGCCATGACCGATTGCACGTCATTTGCCTGAATGCCAGCGATGGAAAAATCCGCTGGGAGCGACAGTTCACAGCGACTGGGCGCACGATGACATTCCCCAAGATCTGCAATGCGACGCCATCTCCGGCAAGCGATGGCAAACGGGTTTACGCACTGTTTTCCAGCAACGATCTCGTCTGCCTGGATCTGGACGGAAACCTTCAATGGTATCGCGGGCTGACATATGATCATCCCAACGTCAGCAATAGCCTGGGAATGGCCTCCTCCCCGGTTGTTCTCGGGGATACCCTGGTGGCTCAGGTTGAAAACGACAGCCAGTCATTGGCGACAGGAGTTGACGTCGCTACAGGACTGTCACGCTGGACGATCGAACGCCCCAAACGAGCCAACTGGACATCAGCTGTCACACTGACGAAGGCGTCGGGCGCAGAAGAAGATCTGGTCCTGCTGCAGTCGTCCGAAGGAATTTCTGCCATCCAGCCGCTGACCGGAAATGCTGCCTGGACGTATCCCGACGGTGCCTCGACAATTCCGTCCTCGGTCATTTCGGAGGGAATCGTCTACATTCCTTCGCACGGGATCACCGCTCTGCGCCCACCTCGCGGCAGTGCTCATCCTGAAGTTGTCTGGCGTCAAGGAAAGCTGGGCCCTGCGACTCCCAGTCCACTCGCCTATGACGGACGACTCTATTCGGTCAACGGTGCGGGAGTACTGATCAGCGCTGACATCAAGACAGGCGAAGAGAAGTGGAAACTGCGGCTGACGGGGCCATTCAGTGGAACCCCGGTCGCCGCAGGTGGGTTGCTCTATTTCTTCAACGAAAAAGGTGTCGGGCAAGTTGTCAAACCGGGGGACGAAAGTGGTGAACTGGTGTCGTCCAACGATCTTGGTGAGATGTTCATGTGCACCCCGGCGATTTCCAACGGTGCAATCTATATCCGAAGCGACAGCACGCTCTGGAAGATCTCGAACAAGTAAGTGCGAGGCGAGAACTGGCACGGGGAAGATGTGTAACGGTATTCGTAGCTGAATTCGTGAGAATTCAGGAGTTTACAACCAACGCCGAACCAACTCCGAACTCTCACGAGTTCGGCTACTGGTGTTTCCTCTGCTCAAAATATCGTTACTCGCGCCGTGTGCCACCCGCGCGACTTAGCCGATTCTCGTCAGGCTTCGCCGCTGACTTCGCCGCTGAATCGGTAACCGATGCCACGCACTGTTTCGATCAGGGATTCGGCATCGCCCAGCTTTTGTCGTAGCGAACGGACGTGCACGTCAATCGTTCGTTCGAGGGCATTGGCATCTTCACCACGGCAGCGGTCCATCAGCTCATTGCGACTGAACGGGCGACCGGGTGCACGGGCCAGTGTCCAGAGCAACCGAAATTCGGTCGGGGTCAGGTCAAGTTCTTTTCCTGCGAGCTTGGCTGAATGGTGAACTCGATCGATCTCGATTTCACCCGCAACGACAACGTCCTTGGCCTGTTCGGACGCAGGGGTCCGCCGCAGTAATGCTTTGATACGGTGAATCAGCGGCTTGATCTTGAACGGCTTCGTGACATAGTCGTCAGCTCCCATATTGAAGCCAACGATTTCATCGACTTCTTCACTGCGAGCAGTGAGCATCAGAATTCGCGTAGCCTGCGTCCGTGGATCACTACGGATCTGGCGACAGACTTCCAGCCCGTCGATCACGGGAAGCATCAGATCTAGAATGACCAGATCGGGTTGCTGGCTTTGAACGCGTCGCAAACCGTCCTGACCATCGGAGGCCACGATCACTTCGAAGCCCTCCTTTTCGAGGTTGTACGAGAGTACTTCCTGGAGTGATCGTTCATCTTCGATGATCAGCAGTTTCGGCTTCGTCATAAAGTCGACTCGATTGAGAAAAACAGAGTATCACTGGGAACTTGTCGAGCCCGTCGGCTGTGAGCCCGCAGGCAACTCACCCCGATTTCGATGGCGTACAATTTCCCCCTGAACGAGATAGACCACGTCTTCTGCGATGTTTGTCGCATGATCCGCAATTCGCTCGATCTGCCGCGAGGCCGAGAACATATGGATCGCCGGTTCGACCAGGTCGGGACGGCGCTTCATCAGCTCCGTTAATTCATTGATGATGTCACGATTGAGGTTGTCGATCGTTTCATCCTGCAGGCAGACTTCGCGTGCCATGCGGATATCCAGGTGGACATACGCATCAATGCTGCGATGCAACATATCCAACGCCTGACGCGACATGTCTTTCATGTCATCAGGCACCGCGATTTCCGGGCAGCGAACGATCCCACAGGCCCGCTCAGCAATGCTGACCCCCAGGTCTGCGACTCGTTCAAGTTCTGCGCCGATCTTGAGAACTGTGGTGATGCGACGCAGGTCGATCGCAACCGGCTGGTGCAATGCCAACAGCTTCAGGCATTCTTCTTCGATCTCAACGTCCATACGATCAATTTCGTCGTCGCGGCGAATGATTTCCATCGCGCGGTCATAGTCAGGTTTGTGCAGAGCTTCGACCGCTGCGTGGATCATTTCTTCCACACGACCACACATCGTCAGCACGGTTCTATGCAGATGATCCAGATCCCGAATCAGATGGATTGACATTACCCTAATCCTCGAAGACGTTGTCGCTCAGCAGTTGGCACGTACGACCACGATGCACTCGCCGACTGCCAATTTCAACCGAATCGACCGGTGATATAGTCTTCTGTTTCCTTTTGCGAAGGGTTCGTAAACAATTGTTTCGTCTGGCCAACCTCCACCATTCGTCCCTGGCAGAAGAAGGCCGTCACTTCACTGATACGAGCCGCCTGCTGCATATTGTGGGTGACAATGACGATTGTGTAATTCTGTTTGAGTTCAAAAATCAGATCTTCGATGCGAGCCGTCGAAGCGGGATCAAGAGCGGATGCCGGTTCATCCATCAGCAGGATTTCAGGGCTGGTTGCCAAAGCGCGAGCGATACACAATCGCTGCTGTTGCCCACCAGAGAGCGCCATGGCCGATTCGCGCATCCGGTCTTTGACTTCGTTCCACAGTGCCGCTTGTTGCAGTGATCGTTCGACAATCTCCGTCAGTTCTGTCCGGTTAGTGAGTCCGGCGATACGTGGCCCGAAGGCGACGTTATCAAAAATCGACTTGGGAAAAGGGGTCGACTTTTGAAAGACCATCCCGACACGCTTCCGCAGTGACACGACGTCCACGTCTCGCGCGTAGATATCTTCGCCATCCAGCGTGACAGAACCCGTCACGCGAGTCCCTTCGATGATGTCATTCATGCGATTCAGCGACCGCAGGTAAGTACTCTTACCGCAGCCTGACGGTCCAATCAGAGCCGTGACGGCACATTCATTGATCCGCAGGGAAATATCGCGCAGTGCCTGATGAGTCCCGTAGAAGAAACCCATGTTCACGGTTTCAATCTTCGCTGCGCGTGGCGTCCCACCAGCCTCAGGCGAAGCTTCCGCTGACGTGCTTCCGCTTGGCGGATCGACAAACTGTGTAAACGCTTTTACGAGTGCCATGGGATTATGTCGATCAAGGTACCGGACGGAGTTTTCTAATCAGTTTTAATTTCTAAATCATTGAGCACGCAAACCGGCGCTCGTTCCACACATTACAACTACCAACGAATTGATTTCTGGAATCTCTGTCGAATGAAAATTGCTGCTCCATTCATCAGCAGCAAGACGGCCAGCAGGACCACTATCCCTGCCGAAGCCACATGTTCAAATACCGGCTTGGTTTCGTTGATCCATCCATAAATCTGCAGCGGAATTGTCGTGAACTGGTCAAAGGGTGCCTGCAAAATTTTATCTGGGTGTTGAACTGCGTCACCAATTCCTTCGATACTTCCGGGGGCGTAACTCAATTGTGCCGGAGCCCCCAGTACTGCCAGAGGAGCGGTTTCACCGATCACGCGCGAGAGTGACAAGATCACACCAGTCAGGATACCGGGGAGTGCAGCGGGCAGGACTTGATGACGAATCGTTTGCCATTTCGTCGCTCCCAAAGCCAGTGACGCGTGTCGCAGCGAAGCCGGGACCGATCGAAGTGCTTCCTGAGAAGCGATAATCACCACGGGAAGGCTCAGGAGTGCTAATGTGCAAGCTCCCGAGATCACCACGCGCCCCAGCGGAAGCTGGAAGCTGAACGAAGCGAAACCGAGCGAACATTGGAATTCCTCAGGGCGGTCCATCATGCCAAACATCCGGACGAAGACGGTAAATCCGAGAATTCCATAGACGATCGAAGGGACGCCTGCCAGGTTGGAGATATTGAGCTGAATAAACTTCGTCAGGCGTGTTGGCTTTGCGTATTCCTCCAAGTAAACCGCTGCACCAACCCCCAGTGGGACCGACATGATGGCCGTCAGCCCGACCAGCCACAGGCTGCCCATCAAACCAGCCATGATCCCCGCTTCGCGCGGTTCATACGAATTGCTGCGTGTCAGGAATCCCCAGTCGAGCCAGCCAATGGCCTGCCGACCGATCGAAAGTAACAGCAATACCAGAATTCCCAGCGCTGTAAACGTTGCCAGCCGACAGGCCCATTCAAAAAGCTGCCCCAGTCGATGACGCCAGACAAGGCGCCGTTCATACACATGACCATGTAAGCTCATTGGTAGGCCTCGCGGAATTTTTCCAGGATCAATTGCGAGACCAGATTCATCACAAGCGTCATCACGAACAAAACGAGAGCCACTGCGTAGAGACTTTTTTCCAGCGTTGAACCTGCGACAACTTCACCCTGCATCACGTTAACGATGAAGGCCGTCATTGTCTGGGTTGCTTCCAGCGGATTTAAGGACAGGTTCGCCATATTCCCGGCACAGATCGCCACTGCCATCGTTTCGCCAATGCTGCGTGACAGCGCGAGCAGGAACGACGCGATGACGCCAGACAATGCCGATGGGACTACGATCCGAGCACTGACGTCAAACTTGGTGGCACCCAGGGCATATCCAGATTCGCGGAGAGAATTAGGAACCGCGCGGAGGACGTCTTCTGAAAGTGAGGCAACCATCGGAATGATCATGATTCCGACGACGATTCCACCGCATAAAGCGTTGTATCCCTGAGCCCCCAGGCCGCCGAACACGGGCATGATGAAATACGGAGTCAAAAACCGGAGTCCAAAGTATCCGTAGACGACGGTCGGCACGCCAGCCAGCATTTCCAGCATCGGCTTGCAGATCGAACGAGCTTTCGGGCTGGCATATTCACTGAGATAGACAGCGATCATCAGGCCGGTCGGCAATCCGATCAATCCCGAGATCCCCGTAATCAGCAACGTTCCGCAAACGAGCGGTGCGACCCCGTAATGGGCTTGTTCAGCGCTGAAGTTCGGAGTCCATTCAGTTCCGAGAAAGAATTCGGAGAGGCTGACATCCTGAAAAAAGCTGGTGTGAGGGGGAATCCCGATCATCGTTTCCGTGACAAGCACGAAAATGATTGCCAGTGTCGTCATCACTGACAGCAGTGCACAACCAAACAACAAGCAACGGATCGCCTCTTCCCGCAGGCGCAGCCACGAGAAGGCACGTCGCAGTGATGGTTTTTCGCGTCGCGATCGTCCGGCGCTGGACACTGGGCAATCACCCCAAAAACGAGTCAATCAAGAACATATCCCGCTGGTCAGCGGCACGACTACTTGACGGCTTTCAGAGCCTCTTCCAAACGACCAACCATTTCCTTACGTTTCTCATCCGGAATCCGGACAAACCCACGCTTGGCAACAAGGGGCTGAGATTCTTCAGAGACGGTGTACTTCAGGAATTCCACGATTTCCGGCCGCTTCAGTGTATCCTTGTTGACATAAACAAACAGCGGGCGGGCCAGTGGTTTGTATTCACCACTCAAGATTGTTTCCACCGTCGGTTCGACGGCCGGTGCCGGATCACCTTCAATAGTTGGCGAGACCTTGATGACCTTCACCTTTTCCTTGTTTTCCATGCAATAGCCGTAGGGAATGTATCCCAAGCTGAACTTGCTTCCCCCGACCCCCTGAATCAGCACGTTATCGTCCGAAGCCGCGTTGTACTTCGGTCGGCTGGCCCCCTTCTTTCCGACGATCACTTCGGTGAAGTACTCAAACGTTCCCGAATCGGTATCAGCCCCGAAGAACTCAATCGTCTGGTCAGGCCACTGTGGGTTCAGGTCACTCCACTTATTGGTCGTGCTGTCAGGTGCCCAAAGCTTGCGAAGCTGACCAACAGTCAGTTCGGTGCACCAGTCGTTGCTGGGATGTACGGCGATTGAAAGTCCGTCGATGGCGACTTCCAGTTCCAGCCATTCGATCCCCTTTTCCTTCAGTTCGGCCTTCTCTTTGTCAGCGATCGGACGTGACGCATTCCAGAGATCACATTGACGGAGGGCGAACTTCTTATAGCCGCCACCCGTTCCTGAACGGCCGACGCTCACTTTGTTCTTCGAGATCTTTTCGAACTCGTTGGCAGTCGCCTGCGAAATCAGAAAGACCGTACTCGATCCTTCGATGTTGATGGTGGCTGCTTTGGC
>CAIWEX010000167.1 GCA_903911795.1 uncultured Schlesneria sp. | reverse complement strand
TCTGCCCGCGGACAACTCGGACGACTTCAGGGCCAAATGAAATGTTCGGTACGAAATGTCCATCCATGATATCGAGGTGCAGCCATTCAGCTCCCGAACGATCGGCCCGGGAAGCTTCGGCGGCGAATCGCCCGAAACCGACGGAACGTTTGATAATCCCGAATACGTAATGGACGCGGTGACTTTGGGGACCGAGGCGGATCCTTCGAACAGGCACACAACGCCCGAAGTGAGAGAGGCGAACCGGGGTGATGTGGGCCGGGATAATGCAGAACTGACTTAGTCGGGGCGGACGACGTTATCGATATGCAGGATCAGGAGAAATCCATTCTTCAGCTTGAATGCTCCATTGATCATTTCGCTCGCCACTCCCTTGAGAGTCCTGGGGCGTGGCTCAAATGTCGATTCGTCGACTTCAACGACATCGCCAATGTCATCGACCAGCAGACTCATGGGCCCCGTTTCTGTCCTGATCACAACGTTCATCGGAAGCTGGTCAACCGGGCGGTCGGCAAGATTTAATCGACGACGTAAATCAATCGCAGTCAGGATCTGTCCGCGAAGATTGATCAGGCCTCGTACGGTCCGCAATGCGAGTGGCACACGCGTCATCTGCAGCGAGTGAATGACCTCCTGAACCTGCAGGACATCGACGCCAAGGTAAAGCTGATCGACACGAAACGTGCAATAAGTGTCTGACAATCGCATAGCTGGCTCCGCAAACGTACGTCCCATGGCCAGAACCCGACGATAACTTGCGGCAGGGTTCTGGAGAGACCGCATGGCCGCAATCCCAAAGAGTCGAAGTGCGACACTTCATTCCCGGAAATTTGTGGCCCATGATCTCACAACAGTTACTTCGGCAGAATTCGCGAGTTGTGGTGAAGGCGCTTTCCACGGGGGCGCCGTGGTTACCCACGGTCAGACGGCGTGACTTGGCTATGACAGAGCGTCTAACGGAGCTGCAAACGGGTGCGTGAATCGCATTGTCAAGTGCGGTGCAGCGTTACGAACGCCGTTGGTTCCACAGCAGATCCGCCGCTGTTGATTGTTCGAACTCTTCAACGCGGATCGAAAACCGAATCAGTTCTGCAACGGATTCGGCGCCGACTTTCGTCATCAGTCGTCGTTTACGATCTTCGAGAGTTCTCAGCGGGATACCGATCTCAAAGGCGATTTCTTTATTCAGTTTCCCGACCGCGACAAGCTTCAGGATCTGGCGTTCATCCTTGCCTAATGACCCGCTGATCTGCAGCACGCGATCTCGTTCGGCCTTTTGCTCCAGCAAACTTTCACTCAGACTCAGGGCCTTGGTGATTGCTTCGCAAATCTTGTGTGGAGGGGCGGTCTTTTCCAGAAAAGTGACTGCGCCTGTCAGCATGGCATCGACGGCAATGGCCGTTTCGGCATATCCGGTCACGATGATGGTCGGGATGACTTTTCCGGATGCTTTCAGCGTCCGCAGCAGGTCAAGACCGCTCATCCCCTGCATTCGCATATCCGTCACAAGGCAAGCCGGAGTCAGCTCATCAAAGCAATTCAGGAACTCGGCTGCGTCGGCACAAGCCACTGTCTTATGAAACATCGACTTCGCGAGCGTCACAAGCACGTGACGGGCATCCGGGTCGTCGTCAACGACGTAAACCACAGATTGCGGAACCATGAATCGTCCTTTGCGACAGATGACAGTGCGTCCTGAATAGTAACGCCATGCGTTATTGATCGGCAATGCCGTACACGGAAATCAGTCCAGAAGAGCGTTCCGAGACAAAACGTCATGTTCTGAATGCCGAGCGATTTCGTCCTTACGAATCCCTAAGTAAATGGCATGAACCCCTAGGGCACATGTGGGATTTCATCGGATCGGCCGCTGATTCAAAACGCGCCACACAATGTCCGCGGAAATCATGAACTCTGCTGCAGAGATGTGAGAATCAGTCAGATCACCTGTCATTTACTTGTGTGTCTGTAACTGCCCATCAAGTGCCGTTCGGGCCTTTTGTAAAAGCTCGGACGATTTGAACGGTTTCCACAGATACGCGCAATTCGAATGGGGAAGTCCGACTTCATGGTCGCTGAGGGAATTCCCGCTGATGAACAGGGCTGGAAGTTCAGGGCGTTGCTGACGTAAAGCATCAACGACTTCGAATCCATCCATTTCAGGTAACCGCACATCGGTAATCACGAGGTGAATTGTATCCGGGTAACGGAGAGCGGTCGCGATTGCTTCAGGACCGTGCCCAGCTTCAAGGATTGTGTACCCCTGTGATACCAGGCAACTCTTCATGAATCGTCGAATAACGACTTCGTCTTCAACCAGCAGAATCGTTTTTGCTGCAGGCGAATGCGGCCGGGCTGGGATTTCACCAGAAGGCTGCGATGGCGAGCCTTGCGGTTGCATTTGACGGGTCAGTTCTGCTACCCGACCACTGGCCTTGATGATCGCTTCAACAAATTGTCGGTTGGGATCACCTTCAGACAGTCGTGTCATCAACTGCTCGCAGTTGAATGACATCACGAGTACCTGATTATTGAGATTATGCGCGATTTCACGAACCGTCACACTGCCAGTTTCCAGACGTTGATCACCGTTCACGGATTCCATTTCGGGACTCAACGTGTTCTGCACACAAGACGGTGATTCACGGGTCAAAATTTACTCCAGATGAATTTAAGTGGTGCAAGGTGAATCGCGATATAGGTCATGCACCGGAAACTGCGAGGTTGCAATTGATGGCTGAGGTTCCCATCGAACACATTGCCTTAAAATGAGTCAATCTCGGAATCTTGGATGATCGCGAAATGCGTGTTAAAGATCATAAATGCATCTTCATGTGTGTTGAAAATGTCCAGCGCGATGCATTGGCAATCCCGTTGTTGCGTTTTGTTGGAATTACATTGCAATCCATTTATGGCAGGAAGGGGTGTCTGTGTTGTTTCATGCCTGTGGTCACGGCCAGAGATCAGCGCCTGGATTGCAGACCCCAGGATCTTTCAAATTAATTATATTCCGGCGCGATCCTTCCACGTGTAAAACTCCCGCTCCTGATCCAACGGCGTGGTCTTAGCCGCAAATTTCCACACATCTCCTTCGGGCGGGGGAATGTCACCCCAAATCACTGACAGTACTATCGTTTCCGGCTTTTCAGGAAGCTTCATTCGCAAGCTCTCCTGCCGGGCGACTGACATGGCGAAGTCGTGCCACGCTGAGCGGTTGACCTCTTCGGAAATCTTCTCAAGGAACTCTGTCTCGCGGTGGCCAACAAAGCGTTGCCAGGTCGACTGAGATCGCCAGTCGGGCGAATTCCAGACACGATGTGTTCCGTCCGGGTAGTACAGGTCTGCTCGCAATCGATGATTTCTGGAGTCGGGGATCGGTGCAAACAAATTCCACGTCCCCTGCCACAGCCCGGTCCTATCAATGAGAGGTTCCATCAGGTTGCGAACCGCGCCCGGCGTACACGGCAGCGTGTCGAGAGCAAAGCTGAGGACAATCACTACCGCAAAGGTGTCAATGATACGCCGACGAAAGTTCTGCTCGTTTGGTGATGGCATGCCACGGAACTCAAGAACAGGTCTGATCGAAAACAGTCTCTTATTCTATTCGAATCGAGGTAGATCTGGCAGCGCAAGTCTGTTTTGCCAGTTCCCAAGGCAATCGGCTTTCTCAACGTAGGGTGGAGTCAATGTTACCCAGATCTTTTTCTCTCGGTTGGGTGGCGGGGGCGCACTGGCTTTGCAGAAGCCCCCGAAATGGAACGCATTTGAACGGGTGCTTCCCCAAAGCGGGTGCGCCCGCCACCCCCTTCGGTTCCCATGGACGACTGGAGACACGCATCGCCAGAAACCGGACGCTAGCGCGTTCCGGCTGATGGTCGCAGTTTATTCGACGATTTCACCCAGTTGATTACTGTTGGAATCTCAACGGGTTCGGAAAAACGGAATACATCCACAGTCACGTCTGTGTTGACGTAGGGTGGGACCAGTTCGCTTCGAGCGCCGGCCCATCATCAGGGAACGTCGAGAATTGATGGCAGGCCGACGTGGCGAAGCGCCCTGTGCCTGTTCCCGCAAGGCAATCGCTTCTTCAAACTGAGCCAAACAGGGTGAGATCCATGTCCGACTGATTCGTCCGTGACCTCAGTAAATGCCGTGTTCGTGTAGTTCATGGACTGGAAGAGATGAGAGTTGGACGCGGAGGGCACGGAACAATGCAGCTACCCCAGGCGCAGCCGAGCCGGTAATATTTGTGCAAACACTCGTCTGGCTCCCGGAGATTTCGTAAATGCCAAAGTACCTCGTGATTCTATTGATGGGCCTTATGGCGACTCCACTGCTGGCCGATGACGCAGATTTGCTGATTGCTGATTTCGAAGGGGAGACGTATGGCACCTGGAAGGTTACGGGGGACGCTTTTGGTCCGGGGCCGGCGCGCGGAACCTTGCCCAACCAGATGTCGGTTGAGGGATTCGAAGGGAAGGGGTTGGTGAACTCGTTCTTCAACGGGGATCGAACAACAGGAACGCTCACTTCTCCGGAATTCAAAATCGATCGAAAGTTCATCAACTTTCTGATTGGCGGCGGTAAACACGATGGCCAGACCTGCATCAATCTGATCGTTGAAGGGAAAATCGTTCGCACCTCTACGGGGCCAAATGATCGACCAGGAGGAACCGAGCGTTTGGATTGGCAAGCCTGGGATGTCTCTGCCTGGAACGGAAAAGCAGCAACCCTTCAGATTGTCGATCTGGCAACCAGTGGCTGGGGTCACATCAATGTGGATCAGATCGTGCAAAGCAACTCGCGCCGAGGCTCTCATCTCGTTCAGCGCGAACTATTGGTAGAGCACGATTACTTATTGCTGCCCGTCAAGAATGGTGCCCCGAAACGACAGGTCAAGCTCGTTGTTGATGGGAAGGCCTTTCGCGAATTCGAGATTGAACTTGCTGAAAAAGACGTTGATTTTGTGGTCTCGGCCGATCTGCGTCGTGTCCGTGGCAAGACCGTAACGATCGAAACGATGCTCCCCGATCAATCCGTTGCCCTGGCTTCGATTTCGATCTCGGATACGTTGCCTGCGGCCGAGAGTGAGCGGCGACCGCGGTTTCATTTCACCAGTCGTCGCGGCTGGCTGAACGATCCGAATGGGTTGGTCTACTTTCTGGGAGAATGGCATCTCTTCTATCAGCACAATCCTTACGGCTGGAATTGGGGAAACATGCATTGGGGGCATGCTGTCAGTCGCGATCTGCTGCACTGGGAGGAACTTCCCACGGCAATCTATCCGCGTGCGTGGGGTGACTGGGCATTTTCTGGCAGTGCAGTGGTCGATGAGCGAAATACCAGCGGATTCAAATCCGGCGACGATTCAGTTCTGATTGCGGCGTATACCAGTACAGGGCGAGGCGAGTGCATTGCATTCAGCAATGATCGAGGCCGAACATGGACCGACTACGACAAGAATCCTGTCGTTAAGCACGCAGGCCGTGACCCCAAGATCATCTGGCATGCACCAACCCAGCGCTGGATCATGGCTGTCTACGACGAGCGTCCGAAGGTCGAACGGGGCATCGCGTTTTATTCATCCCCCAATCTGAAAGAATGGACCGAGACTGGCCGAGTTGAGGGCTTTTACGAATGTCCGGATCTCTTCCCGCTACCTGTCGATGGCAATCCCGCTAAACAACAATGGGTTCTTTACGGAGCAGATGGAAAGTATCTGATTGGCGATTTTGACGGGAAGACGTTTCACAAGAAATCCTCGTTGCTGCAGATCTGGCATGGCAATTTCTATGCGGCACAAACATTCAGTGATGTACCCGATGGTCGTCGCATTCAGATCGGCTGGGGACAGGGAATCACCTTTCCCGGGCAACCCTTCAATCAGCAGATGACGATCCCGGTTGAACTGACACTCCGTTCCACCCCGGAAGGTGTTCGCATGTTTGCATGGCCTGTCAAGGAAGTCGCAGCGCATAGTGAGCGCCAGGGGATCGCGACGACGCTCAGTATTGATCGCCTGACGCTGCTCGACGGGCTCAGAGCAGGCATTCTGGTTCCGACCGTGTCGTTGGATCTGTTTGACGCAAACCTCGAACTCGAACTTCAATCGTCGCAAAAGATCACGATGACCTTTTGCGGAACTCCGATCGTGTACGATGTGAAGTCGCAAAAGCTGATCTGCCAGCAGGCGTCGGCAACCGTCAAGCCGATCAATGGGCGGTTATCACTGCGAGTCATCGGCGACCGGGGTTCACTGGAGATCTTCGCCAATCAGGGAGAAACGGCGATTTCAGTGGGGCACACTCCCACTGACAAAGGCTTCTCGATTCGGGCCGATGGAGGAAACGCGGTTTTACTTCGACCGAATTTTGGCGATATGCAGGCCAAGCCGTAGCCGACAGGAGTACAACGCAAGTCCCTGCAGTCGTAAAACTGGTTGATGTAAAACCGTGGCACCCCAAAACTTTATGGCATTCACGTCGAAGGCCCTGCGAAACATTCGCCATCCGCCAGTTGCCGACTGCTGGCAGAGCGGATCAGAACAGACGATTACCCTAGTCCCGATCAACGGGACTGTGCTAGAATCCGCACGATCGTCGGTGGCGGAATTCTTTGAGCTTCGTGCTGACTGATCGATTTTCAGCCAGATTCCATCTGCTATCGAGGGTTTCGGAAAGGTGCGTGTCGCGCAATCCTGAATCTTCGACGAAAGCTTGCCGCATGTCGCTTTCCAGTCCGTCGCCGCATCCCAGGCCGTGGGACGAGAAGAATTCCTTTGTTGCCGGCATCCTCGCCTATCTGGTGCCAGGCGCAGGACATCTCTTTCAAGGTCGGACGGCGAAAGGTTTGATTTACTTTTTCAGTATCCTGGGCCTGTTCTTCTGGGGGCAGAAGATGGGTGAAGGGATGGTCGTGTACAACCTTCCCGAAAAGGGGAGTGTTCTGAAATACGTATCGCTCAGCTACGCGGCTCAATTGGGAGCAGGCGTGAGTGCCCTTCCTGCCTTCCTGCAAAATCGACGTGCGGCAAACCCTGTCAATCACACGATCCGGCATCCATCCCGTCCATTGATCGAAAACTTCGAAGGACGCTTGGTCCCCACGGACAACGATGCCGAAGGAGTCCTCGTCGGCACGATCCGGGTGGAACCTGTCGAAGGAGGCGAATTCCGCGGGACGTTTGAAGGAACGATGGATGGCAAACCGGCAAAGCTGGCACTGGGAGGTTCCTCATTTGAACTCGCTCCGGCAATCAAGGCTGGTTTTCGACGCAAGGTCACGTGTGGACTTGAAAATAGCGCCGCGGCGTTTCCGATCAAGGTCATCGAAGGGACGATTCCAAGGCCATTTGTTGATGCCTACGCATCGCCTCCCGATGCAGATCAACTCCAGGAGATCAACGGTCGACTGGGGAAGACCTACGAACTTGCCATGGTCTTCACCTGGATCGCCGGACTGCTAAACGTCCTCGCGATCTGGGATTGTGTACTTGGTCCTGCCTATGGGTTTGGTGATGAGCATCTCAAAGTCAAACCGACAGAAGTTTCGAACGCGTCACAGGCTCCGAAGACTGCAACGGCACCGGTGACCACGACGTCGGTTTCGACTGTGCCACCCGTGGCGGCCAGCGCCCCGCCGACGCACAGTGACGGACCGCCTCCCAAATCGTCCATATGATGCGACTGTCCATTTCGACCATCAGAATCTGGTCTACGGGGTCTTTTCGATGTTTGACACCTTGTTGCTCGCTCAAGTTAACGTCACTTGGCACATGGTCCCATTGGCCCTCGCCATCAGCCTGGTCTACAGCGCCAGCCGATACGAACTTCCCGAACACATCCTCGTTCGAGCCTTGCGGCTGTTTCTGCAAATCCTCGGGTTCATGGGTGGAGCATTCCTGGTCCTGTGGGTCCTGACCTACGGGCTGTAACTGGGTTTGAGTATTTTCCAATTAGCCGTCGTTGAATAGCGTAATCGAATCCGAGTATCGGAAGTTCGGGGCCGTCAGCCAGACGGGGACACATGGATCAGCCGAGTGTTCATAATTCAAACCGATGGTAACGCCGCTGAATCTCGCAGTAGGTAAACGCAAGCTTGCCATGGAGTCAGATCCAGGAACAGCCCGCGTCCAAGCAGATCGTCACCATTCCATTCGTAGCTCGCCGAACTGAGTTGATCCTGCAATTGCCATTTCTTCTTGGCGAGTTCCGCGAACGGCAACCGAACATGGCACTGGCTTTGATGCGAAGCATAGTTCACGGCAACAACAATGACCTCGCCTTGAATCCCTTTCCAGGCAAAGACCAGGATGCAATCGTGCGTCCAGTTCCAGTCCCACGCTTCCGCACAGTCGAGTAACTGCCATTCACCATTCTTGACTGCCGGGTGTTGCAGGATATTCAAAAGTCGATCATAGAACTGCTTCAGATCCTCATCGACACGTTCCACAGGCCCACGTACAAGATGCGGAGAGATTCGCTTCTGGCGTCCTTCGAACTGCCCCTGATGAAAGAAGCGAAGACCTGGAGAGAGAAACGAAAGAGTTGCGGCAGCACGATGAACATCTGGCGAAAACGTCGCCGCGGCACGCGGTTCATCGTGGTTTTCCAGGAACCGGGCCAGTTTGTCCTGATAATCAAGTCCCGCGCGAAGATGATCGCGCACAGTCCGTGCGTTTCCCTCGCAGAGTCGATCATACAGGCGTTTGTCGTAGGCGTAGTCGAAACCCTGCTGCTGCAGTGTCCATTCCATGTCCCAATAGACTTCGGCCATGAACAGAAACTGAGGAAACGATTCGCGCACGCGTCCCGTCGCATTCGGCCAGAACAGTGGTGCCCGTTGGCCCCAGGTTCCCTCGAAGACCTCAGGCAATACCAGCATGGCCATGTCGCAGCGAACTCCATCGCATTGTCCGGCGATCCGGCACAGTTCGTCGATCATTGCGGACTGCGTAGCGGGGTTGGCGTAATTCAATTGCAGCGTGTCGGGCCAACCCGAAAAGTAAGGATCGCGACCGTAGGCCAGCAGCAGGTCACCGTTCTGACGTTTCACCCATGTGTAATTCTGCGGGGAACGAGCGAGATCCAGTTCCGTGCCACTCACAAAATACTCTGGGTGCTCTTCCACCCAGGGATGATCCAATCCCATATGGTTCGGGACGAAATCGAGCATCAGTTTCAACCCACGCTGACGAAGTCGCTCGCGCAGGCGGGCCAATGCCTGATCTCCGCCGAGTTTCGTATGAACGGTGTAGCCGGTGATTGCAAATCCAGACCCTGCGATATCGTCCTCGCGCAGGTCAGACAAGGTCTGTTCAAATTCGTGTCGCCAGTCGGGATGACTGCGAGACACCTGCTGCGCGCCTGGCCCGGTCTGCCAGACACTCAACAGCCAGACCCAGTCAAAGCCCATGTCAACCAGATGATCAAGTTCAACGTCGGGAATATCATCCAGCGTCGCTGGTCTCCCAAGTCCTTCAGAGAGCTCTGTCAACCAGACACGTGTATTGATTTGGTAGAGCATCGGATATCGAGGTGTCGTCATCGATTTTTATCCATGTAGTCCACCGGGGGGAGTCAACGTGACTTTTCGTTCATGAATTTCCCGTGTCGTCCGCGCGCTCCGTGTCCAAACTCCACCTCATCTTGTGAAGAAGTTCGCGAACGCAGAACCAAAGACACGACGGGCAGGATTCCACTAATATCCCGCAGCCACGGCCGCTGGTGCACTGATCGCCGGAAGGTTGAGACGGCGGCGACATTCATCCAAGATGTCCTTTGTTCGGCTGGCGCCGCAACGGGTGACACCCAGTTCACGTACTGCGATCAGACCATCGAGGTCGCGAACTCCACCGGCCGCTTTGACCTGAACGGTTTCCGCCGAATTCTGGCGCATCAGTCGCAAATCGTCATGGGTCGCCCCGCCGGTTCCGTATCCGGTCGAGGTCTTCACCCAGTCGGCTTTCAGGTCCGAACAGATCTGGCAGAGCTGAATCTTGTGCTCATCCTTCAGATAACAGTTTTCAAAAATCACCTTCACCTTTTGACCGGCAGCATGAGCCACATCGATCACAGCCTTGATGTCGGCTCGCACGTAATCCCAATTGCCACTCAGGACCTGGCTGATGTTGACCACCATGTCGAGTTCTTCGCAGCCGTCGGCAATTGCCTGTTCTGCTTCCGCTTTCTTGATGGCGGTCGTATGTCCGCCATGCGGGAACCCGATTGTCGTGCTCGCCTTGACCGTGCTACCACGCAGCATGTCGGCACAGTGTTTCAATGCGTACGGCAAAATACAGACGCTGGCAACGTCGTATGCCAACGCCAGCTTGCACCCCGCTTCGAGATCCGCTGCCGTCAGCGTTGGGTTGAGGAGTGAATGATCGATCATCTTGGCAATATCGGAGTAGGTGTAATCCACGAGTCATTCCTTTAGGCAAAGCCTGTCGACTTCATAAGTCGAAATCAGTTGTCAACGTTGAACGGTGATGATCGAGCGAGAGCTATTGCCCCGAGAATTCCAGCTTGGTCACCGAGGAGTGAGTGTTCGACTCGGATGGAGTCCGTCGGAAACATTCCGACTCGTTCACGGATGACATTTCGGACTTCGTCGAGCAGGATCTCGCCGAGTTCCGAAACACCGCCGCCGAATACTATCATTTCGGGATGCAGAATCGTAACGAGGTTGGCGGCTGCGATCCCCAGATACTGACACGCCCGTACGAGAGCTTCGCGAACGCGATCGTCGCCGGCAACTGCGGCGGCAAGAATTTCGCGCGGCGAGATCCGATCGGTCTGTCCATCGACCCGCAAATGCAGTTGCGGAGCCAGTCCCGCGAGCATCAACCGGACTCCTTCGGCCGTGATCGCCGGACCACTCGCCAAGGCTTCAAGGCAACCCCGATTGCCGCAGCCACATCGCGGACCATCGGGAATAATCGTTTGATGTCCCAGTTCACCGGCCGCTCCCAGGGAACCAAGACGCAATTGTCCATCAATCGCGACTCCACCGCCGACCCCGGTCCCGATCGCAAAGAAGGCCATCGTCACATGTGGATGATCTTTACCGTGACCGAATCTAAGTTCACCGAGCAACGCCGTTCGAACATCGTTGAGCAGCCGTACGGGACAACTCAAACGCTCGCCAAGCATCGCCGCCACCGGAACATCGCGCCATTGCGTTGGCAGGTTTGGCAGAAATCGAGTGGTCCCTGTGGCGACGTCGACCAGTCCGGGAACTCCCATCCCGAGTCCCAGCAAAGATCCCTGTCCCGCTTCTGCGACCAGTCGCTTCACAAGAATGGCGATCCGCTCAATCACATCAGCCGGCCCGGCATACGAATCTGTGGGAATCGATTCTCGAGCGAGAATCGTTCCAGCTTCGTTTGCCAGGCCCACCTTGATCGAGGTGCCGCCGAGATCCACGCCTGCCAGCAATCCACTCATGATGCCCGCCGGGAGAGTTAGAGCGCATCCCGCTTAAGTGTGGGCGTCCCGCGGGCATCAAACTGCTGCGTCTAACCCATGTTTCGACGCGACACGGAAGTGCGACCCGCACTAGCGAAAGCGCGGACGAGTTTTATCGGCAGACAAGCCACGGCAGTGGTTCGCCCGCTTTTGGCAGCTTGACCAGTTCGACGCTGATCACCGAGGGATGCTTTCCGACTTCTGCCAATGTCGCGGCATCGGGTTCGTTATCCAGATTCAGCACGGCGATCGCATCACCACCCGGTTCGTTCCGTTCACGTCCCAGAGCCATATGAGCGATGTTCACGTTGTGCTCACCACATGCAGTACCGATATAGCCGATGACCCCGGGGCGATCGACATGGCGATAGAGCAGCAGCAGGCCATCGAGGTACGCGTCCAGATGGAACTGATCGAGTCGCACAAGTCGCAGGAACTGCTTCCCGAAGATCGTACCAGCGGCGGTAATCTCTCCGTTATCTGTGATGATCGTCGCGGAAACGAGTGTCGAGAAATCGCCGGTCTCGTTTGACATCTCTTCCTTGATTTCGATCCCGCGTTCCTTGGCGAGCAGGTCAGCATTGACGATGTTGACGTCGTCCGCCATCGCATTCGAAAGCAAACCGGAGGCAAACGCACTGGCGATCAGTTGCGTCTTCATCAGGGCTGCTTCGCCCCGGAAGTTCAATGTCGCTTTGCGAACGCCGCCACCCTTGTTCAGTTGAGCCAGCAGCAGGCCGAGTCGTCGCCCCAGATCCAGATACGGCTGTATAACGGCCATTTCCGACGACGAGATCGGAACCATGTTCATCGCATGGCGAACTTCGTTTCGAACCAGGAAGCCCGAGATGATTTCCGCCGCTTCCAGCGACACCATTTCCTGAGCTTCTTCGGTCGAGGCTCCCAGATGCGGCGTTGCCAGAACACTCGGATGCTGAACCAGTGTCCAGTCCTTGGGAGGCTCTTCGACAAATACGTCCAGAGCGGCCGCAGCCACATGACCTGACTGCAATGCGGCCAGCAAAGCCGCTTCGTCAATGATCCCGCCGCGGGCCCCGTTGATCAGCCGCACACCCTTCTTCATCCGGGAAATACGTTCTGCGTTGATCAGGCCCTCGGTTTCCGGGGTCATCGGCGTGTGAACGGTCAGGAAATCGCACTTACCGACGAGATCGTCGATGTCGCGATAGAGTTCAATTCCTTCGTTCTTCGCCCGCTCTTCTGACAGGAACGGGTCGTAGCCGAGGACTTTCATTTCGAATGCCAGGCAGCGGCGTGCGACTGTCAGGCCGATTCGCCCCAGTCCAATCACGGCGATCGCTTTACCGGCGAGTTGCGTTCCGGTGAAACTCTTCTTGTCCCACTTCCCGGCCTTCATCGAAGCACAGGCGGGAGCAATATTACGTGCCATCGACAGCAGCAAGGCCATCGCCTGCTCAGCCGTCGATGTCGTATTTCCCGCAGGGGTGTTCATGACCACGATCCCCTCGCGCGTCGCCGCGGGAAGATCGATGTTGTCGACACCGACACCGGCGCGAACGATCACCTTCAGGCGAGGTTGATCTTTCAGCACGTCGGGGGTCAGACGCGTGGCACTGCGAATGATGATACCGTCGGCTTCTTTCAGGTATTCACGAACCTGCTCAGGAGTATGCTTCCCGCTGCGAACATCGACTTCGATGCCGGGGGTCTGTTGCAGCAGAGCCAGTGCGGATTTGGACAAATCGTCGGTAATGAGAACTCGGTACATGGTGGATTGACTGATTAACACCTGAAAGTAAAAAACAAACGCTCCGGTCCGACGACCGAGCCCGACTTTTCGAGCCCAAAGCATACGCGGCAACCGCGTAGGGGCCAAGCGTGGCTTGAGTTTCAACCCTCAAACCATCAGAAACGACTGTTGGGTTGCGTTATGCATCCTCTTCGAGAACCGAAATAATCTTCTGGAGATTGTTCTCCACCACTTGCGGACTGTTTGCATATGTGGCTTCCCTGACACCGCGTGTACCGAGTTTTGCGTCGAACAACGACTTGTCCCCGGCATGGTAAGCCACCGTCGCATCCGGGTCCTTCAACTGGTGCCCTGTCAGAATGCAGACAACCCGATCACTCGGAGCAATCACACCTTGCGCTCGCAACAGCTTTGCTCCGGCAACACTGGCGGCACTGGCAGGTTCGCAGCCAAATCCCCCGGCTCCAACCTGAGCCTTGGCATCCAGAATCTCCTGATCAGTCACCTGCCGGACAACTCCATCACAAACGTCGAGAGCTCGCAGGCACTTCTTCAGGTTGACCGGTCGGTTGATCTCGATCGCACTGGCCAGTGTTGATGCTTTTCGTTTTTCGGCGTCCATGTCGGCGTAGAACGTATCGATCGTTCCATCCTCTGACATCCCGCCATCCCAGCGAACACCCCGTTCTTCGTACAATTGATAGAGGGTATTTGCCCCGGCAGCGTTGATCACGGCCAGTCGCGGAATCCGGTCGATCAGTCCCATCGATTTCAGTTCAGAAAACGCCTTGCCGAACGCGGATGAGTTCCCCAGATTGCCCCCCGGAACCACGATCCAGTCGGGAACCTGCCAGTTCAGCCCTTCCATGATCCGGTACATAATGGTCTTTTGACCCTCAAGCCGGAACGGATTCACGCTGTTGCAGAGATAAATCCCGCGTTCGCCGGCGACTTCGCGAACTCGTTCCAGGGCATCGTCGAAATCACCCAGGATCTGCAGCGTCCGGGCATCGTAGTCCAGGGCCTGCGATAACTTCCCGTATGCGATTTTTCCGCTGCCGACAAACACCACGACTTTGAAGACCTGCGTCGTGCTGGCATAGATCGCCAGCGAAGCACTGGTGTTTCCGGTGGACGCACACGCCGCCATCTTGGCCCCGACCATGCGAGCGTGGGTCGACGCCGCCGTCATGCCGTTGTCTTTGAAACTTCCCGAAGGATTCAGCCCTTCGTATTGCAGGTACAGGCTGCCAGCATTCATCCCGACGTAATTGCCCACAGCCGAGCTTTGCTGAAGGATCGTCTGACCTTCTCCGATCGTGACGATGTCTTCGTCACGTGCGAACGGCAGCAGGTCGCGAAATCGCCAGACCCCGCTGAAATCCAGCGGATTACGACGATTTCCCCAGCGGGCTTCGAACTCTCGCATCGATGAGGGAACGGGAAGCTTGTCCCATTCATAGTCGATGTCGAGCAGGCTGCCGCAGTCGGGACATTCCGTCAGAACGTCAGCGACATCAAAGGTGGCTCGGCAGAGAGGAGCGATACAACGTTGAAATGCGTGCATTGGGGAACTGCAGGTTAAAAGTAATGACTCGGTCAGTAATCGTCGTACAGCAATCGTCCTGAAAAACCGTCAGCCTCGTTCTTCCAGAGCTTCAAACGGGCGGTCTGCGGGGCCGGAATACGAACCGCGTGGCCGGATTGGCTGAGGCGACTGCTGCTGTTCAATGTAATGTGCGGCCCAACTGACCATTCGACTGATCACGAAGATCGGTACGAACAGATCGGCGTCCAGACGAAGGTAATGGAGCAACCGTGCCGCGTGCCAGTCGAGACTGGGCATTATTTGCTGTTCGTCCCAAACCGCACTTTCGATCGCCGTCGCAACCTGTTCCATCGTATTGCAGCCCGCTTCGGCGGCCACCGCGCGACAGAACGGAGCCAGCAGCTCGGCCCGCGGATCACTCGTTCGATACACACGATGCCAGAACCCCGGCACCCGTTCGTACTGCTCAAGTACAGCACGGACAATCGGTTGCGCCGCGTCAGGCTGCCCGACTGCTTCCAGGATATCAATGATCTGATGCCCCGGCCCCCCATGCCAGACCCCCTTGATGGCGCACATCCCGGCAATCACGGCAGAGTGAATGTCAGCTCGCGTCGAAGCGACCACTCGAGCCGCACAGGTTGACGGAGTGAATTCGTGTTCCGCCGTCAGAATCAGCAGTGCATCACAAGCTCTTTCAGCAGTGGGAGTTGGATCGACTCCCGTCAGCAGCCACAGCAGGTTTCCGGCATAGGATAGATCGTCACGCGATTCCAGGGCCTTCTGCCCGCGAGCCAGCCGATAACGTGCTGCAACGAGCACAGGCAACTGTGCCAGAAGTCGTTGAATGGTGTCCCAGGCGGCCACCGGCCCTGAATCGTCGTCATGGCATTCCGCCAGAGCAATCAGACTGACAGCCGTTCGCATCACGTCGATGGCTGTGGCATTCAGCGGAATTCGCTCAATCCACGCAACCAGATCCGGTTCCAGAACCGCAGCTTCCGTGAGAATCGCCTGCAAGTCCGCCAATTGTTCGTGAGTCGGCAATTCCCCTTGAATCACCAGAAAGGCGACTTCCGAGAAATTGGAGTGTTGAACAAGCTCTTCAATCGCATAGCCACGATACCGCAGCCCCCCATCAATGGCGGCGATAGCGGTCGAAAGCAGCGGTGATCCGTTCGTACTGGCCGACAAGTGGTGGGTCATAAACGCTGGTACCGTTCCGTGGAGTTTTTTCGTTCCCACAAAGCCCTCTGGGGAAGCAAACAAGAAAACATTGTAGTCGCACCGATTGCGGCATGGGAGACTGGCAGACGTGTTCATGTGAAATTTGCCAAACGTCAGCAAACTGCCGCAAACTCCCAGGCAATGCCTTTTTGAAGCTGGTCAGGATGTAGGGTGGAACCAGCGGCGCTTCGCCGCGCCGGCCCACCATCAGGAAGCGTCGAGAATTGATGGCGGCCTGGGAATCTGAATCAGGTCAGCTTAACCATCCTGTTTTCACCTTGCGTCCCTGCGCCTTTGCGTCTCTGCGTTAGATTCTTACGCGTAAAGACTGAGGAATTTA
>CAIWEX010000166.1 GCA_903911795.1 uncultured Schlesneria sp. | reverse complement strand
TTCAATCTCGGAATAGAGCGTAGCGTGATCCATCAACGGAAGAATCGCTGTCATCCAGCTATGCTGAGCCCTACCACGGGGACTGAACGTTCCTCCTGACGGAAATGTGTTTGCTATGTCGTGATAGTTGATCAATGCCAACCCGATTTGTTTTAAGTTGTTTTTTGAAAACGTTCGACGAAATGCACTCCTTCCGGATGACCAGCGAGTCATTGGCTCATCCGCTCGTACAATCCACTGAAGTTCGTGAACCATACCGACCAGGCAGATTCCCGACAGACAGACGCTGATGCCGGCGATGACGAGCGCCAACGTTTGTCTCTTGTGCCAGCCCTCTCCTCGAAGGGACCGCCAGCTTCGCAACTGGCGATCAAGTGCGATTGTCAGTACTGCGGTGGCGATGACGGTGACGACCAGGCCTGACCCGTCAAACCGAACTGTGGGTAACACGCGTTGCAGAAACCAGCCCCATCCGACGAGCATCATTCCCAGGTAAATTGCCAGGTAGTAGACTAGGATTTCCAGCAACGGGATTCCGATACATGACAGGATGATCAGCCCACCCAAAGTGATGCTGCCGCCAAGAATCCATCGCCTGGTGGTCATGGTTCGCTCCGTGTCTGGACTGGCATGACTGAAATATCAGACAACTTCGCGATCCGTCCAGAAGTCATAAGAACGTATTGGCCATCGTCGTAAATCTCGGGTTCGTAGACGAGGATTGCCTCTTCGGACTTGGCCGAAAGTCCAGCGATGTAAATGAATTTCAATCGCCCCTGCGGTTGGGCCATCCACACATCGTCAGCACTCGACTCAGATGCTGATTTGCTTGGGAACTGCCCATCATGTGTCGCGGCATGCTGCCAGAGGAGAGTGCGCAATCGTTCCAGTCTCGCTCGACGTTCGTCCTGGGGTTGTTCGTCCGAGGGTTGCTTTTTCAGTTGATGGGTGATGCCATTGGGTTCCCAGGCCGCCGGTGTCATCAATTCACGGGCACCGGAAATCAGTGACAGTACAACCGTCATGGCCATTCCCCACAGTAGCAGGATCGCAATCGTTCGGCGAAACGTCAGACGCGGAAGAGTGGGGATCTCGACCTGAACATAATTCCAAAGCCAACGAACGACTGCGGCAGTTAACAGGAAAACGACGAAGAAAAACGACAATTCTTCCATCCGCCGCTTGCCCAGTTCCGTCAGGATCAATTCGGGTGACGGCATTCCGGCCTGAAGTTCCTCCGATAGCATCAGCCAAAATAAGATTGCCTGCGCAGCCCGCCTGTTGATTCGATCTACGAGGAACCTCGTGGTGTGAATCGGAAATAAGGAATGCCGACGTCGAAGAAAATTCGAATTCATTCAGGTGTTTCCTTCGATTCGAATCGATGTAACAACCCCGCAAGCTTGGCAGATCAGCTTTGAGTGGTCAAATCCATGAAAGAACTGTTGTCGCGTCTCGGATGAGCGGCATTCTGGGCAGTTCGTTCGTCCTGGTGACTCGCTGTCCGGTATTAAGGGGAGTTGAGTACGTTCAGGTTCAATCGAAACCAGGATCCCATGATGAATCACTGCCGAGCAATAGAAGTCTTTGCTGCAGTGCGGACATTCCGTATAGCCCATTCCCGCTGAGCGGTCGCTGGCAGGCGGTCCACCATTTTCGGGTGGCTGTCCGATGCAAAACGGATACGACGTTCCAAGAGGGACGGTCACCATCATCGTCGTATTACCAAAGTAAAGATCAACGACGAAGGTTCCCTCACTTCCGCAGCGGAGGCAGGTCATGCTGGCGGTCGTGGTATTGTAAGTCCCCATCGATGCCCCAGATCGTATTCTGTAGCGGTGTGTCGAGTCCCGGATTTTCACGAATCATGATTACCCACACCGAGTTTCTGATCAATGTCGATCGACAGTCAGCCGGGGCTTCCCGTTGGTCCAGTCCCGGCCGCCCGTGTCTCCAGATAGTCTCATTCCATCCTTTTCGACAGTCTTTTACCGTTCCTGGGGCGATAGTTCGGATTCAAACCTTTCGATCTGGACAAGAATTCAACGCAGAGGCGCCAAGGCGCAGGGACGCAAAGGTAAGAACGGAAGCAAGTAATTCCCTGTGTCTCTGCGCTAATTTCCTCTTCAAAAACGGCGAGTTGCTCGGGGGCCGTCACGAGTCCTTTGATATTCGTCATTCTGATGGTACCCAGGCCCGACTTCAAACCGGGCATTTTCATGGAATGGAACACCATTCGCAATTCTCGCGTCTGGACACTACAACTCGCAGGCGTATCGAGCGTTTCGGTGCGGCAGAGTATTGAGGTTGGACGAATCAGCTTTGAGTGGTCTTACGGGTCGCTCCAGCCATTTCCCGTTGACTCGCCCCCGGAAACTTCGAACAATCTACGTATGAGCACACAAGCCTTCCACCACACCGAAGCAATGGCACGCATGCAAGAAGCCGCCGACAAAGCGGCCAGGGGCATCCGCGATCCGGAAGCGATGCGAAAGGCCTGCGAGAGCATGGATAAAATTAGCGAGGAAGTTCGTCGCCGCCACGGGGTTCTCGACATCGGCACGCCTGCTATCCGCGAACTTCGTGACCAATGAAGTACGTCATTGATAGTTGCACGGCATTCAAATGGTTCCTCACGGAGCAGGAATCCGATGAAGCCAGAGTCCTGAGAGACTCCTTCCGAAGCCAATTCACCGATTTAATCGCTCCCGATGTCTTTCCGATCGAGATCGTCCACGCCATCACCCGAGCGGAACGCCAGAAACGGATCACTCCACAAGAAGGGGCGGAGTTGGTTGAAGATCTATTTCAAATTCTGCCAACCCTGTATCCATCCCTTCCGCTACTGCCACGAGCCTACGAACTGTCTTCGCAGGTTCGGATCGGAGTGTATGATTGTCTATACGTCGCCCTCGCAGAACGGGAGGGTTGTTCGCTGGTGACGACCGATCAACGTCTCATCACCAACCTTCCCCACTCGCCGATCGTTTCTCTCGACTCAGTGTGATTGCCCCTAAAAAGATCGTGGTGTGGGATGGTAGCCGGGGTTGGACTGAGGCTTTGCGAAGGAAGCCCAGAATTTTCGCGAAGCCGTGGTTATCTACACCGAGTATGTGATCAATGTCGATCGACATTCCACCGGGCTTCCCGTTGGTCCAGACCCCTCCGCCCGCGTCGCCCAATAGACTCATTCCATCCGCTTCGACAGTCTTTTCCCGTTTGTGGGGCGATAGTTCGGATTCATAGCTTTCGATCTGGACAAGAATTTAACGCAGAGGCGCCAAGGCGCAGGGACGCAGAGAATTGGTCGCTTTCGTTCTTACCTTTGCGTCTCTGCGTTAAATTCCTCTTCAAAAATGGCGAGTTGCTCGGGGGTCGTCACAAGTCCTTTGATATTTGTCATTCTGGCGATACCCAGTTCCGACTTCAAACCGGGCATTTTCAGGGAATGGAACACCATTCGCAATTCTAGCGTCTGGACACTACAACTCGCAGGCGTATCGAGCGTTGCGGCGCGGTTTGCTCAAAAAACGGGCATAGCCTCGCTCAATCATTGCGCTTGCGGATGAATTGAATCACCTGGTGGAGCGGTTCCTTGGATCAGTCACAACCGACGACGGCAGAAGGCCGCCGATTGGGGGCAGAAGCGCGTCGTGAGCCTGACGCAAACTGGAAACGCTGGGGCACGTACCTCGCCGAGCGTCAATGGGGAACCGTTCGCGAAGATTATTCCACCAATGGTGCGGTCTGGAATCACTTTACGCACGACGACGCCACCTGGCGCACGTACCGCTGGGGTGAAGATGGCCTGCTGGGCTTCACGGATCGCCAATGCCGACTCTGCTTCGCTTTGGCCCTGTGGAATGGAGTCGACCCGATCCTCAAGGAACGTCTGTATGGCCTCGCCGGGCACGAAGGGAATCACGGCGAAGACGTCAAAGACTGCTACTTCTATCTCGATGCCACGCCCACTCATTCTTACTGCAAGGCCCTGTACAAGTATCCACAGACGGTCTTTCCGTATCAGGAACTGCTGGACGTCAACCGAAAGCGGTCGCGGCATGAACTGGAGTATGAACTGACCGATACGGGCATTTTCGATGGCGATCGCTATTTCGACGTCTTCATCGAATACGCGAAGAGTTCTGCCGACGACATTTTGATCCGAATCACCGCACACAATCGGGGCGATCAGGCCGCACATCTCGACCTGTTGCCGACACTTTGGTACCGCAACACATGGTCGTGGGAGCGTGGCTACGAAGCGGACATTCCCAAGCCGAAGATCAGTCAGGTCAGCCGCAGTCAGGTGATGGCCGAGCACCAAACACTGGGACGCTATCGATTTGATGCCGATACGGACAAGCAAGGAAATCTCCCATCTTGGCTGTTTACCGAGAACGAAACCAACACGCTGCGCCATGCAGGAAGTGCTAGAACTCGGATGTCGTCGAAAGACGCGTTCCACCAGCATGTGGCTCAAAAACAGCGAGGGATCGTCAATCAACTC
>CAIWEX010000165.1 GCA_903911795.1 uncultured Schlesneria sp. | reverse complement strand
GGCTCCGGGATCTAAAGTGGTTTCGGCATACCGTTTCTTGGATCTGTTGGTGATGTGGCCGCTTTTCGGATCCCTTGCCTGCCGCCACACGCCGCCAGCACCTCGCGGCGAAACTCCTTCGAAAATACTCTTATGGCTCCCTCCAAGAATCCCTAGGCTTGCTGTCTTCTCCAACTTCGCGATACAGTAAAATGCAATGCGCTCTAACGTCAGTGGTTCTGCATTCGAAAGAAAATAGGCCCACTGTTCTTCGCGGGTTGCCCCATGCAGATTCTCGCGAGTCACTGTCAGCTTCGTCAATTCCAGAAGGTGAACCTGCAGATCATCTGTCAGGACATTTCCGTGTTCGTCTCGAAGGCGAAAATCGGTGTGAAGACGCGGACTCTCTTTCAGCAGCGTCTTGTCCAGCACACAAATCACGATTGCCGGCCGCAGTTCGTGGTATCGATCTCCTTCGCGCATTTGCTCGACATAGAGACGTGCGTCGTAAAACGCGAGTCGCTGGCGTAAGCCCGCAGGAATCGACGTCTGCATTTCGATGTTAAACTTTCGGCCGCGGTCATCCTCCGCCAGAATGTCCAGCACGAGCCATTTGTCCCCGTCAAAGTTGGGACCGACAATCGGGTTTTGGATTTCGATGGTCGTGATTCGTGTTTTGTCGCCGAGTATTGCGTTCAGGAAATGAATCGTCACACGTTCATGCCCGTGACTTGATAGCATCAACTTGAATGCAAAATCGACGAGTGGACTGATTCCCAGAGGCATAATCCGGTTCCTCGGTTGGCCGACCGATCAAATCGCACCGCCAAATTGTGCCCCAGTACGTTTCAGCATTCAAATATCAAGTGTTAATCCCGTCGAAAAACAGCGGTTATTTTGGTCAGTGAGAACCAAATATGATGAGACCTGTGACTGGAGAAACTCCCATGGAAATTGATCAGCAGGCGACCCCGTTACAAATGCCCGGATGGGTTCCGCGACTCCTGATGTTTGCAGCCGTCTACAATCTGATCTGGGGTGCTTTTGTTATCCTCTTTCCGACGTTTCCGTTTCGTCTGGCAGGGATGGAGCCTCCGAATTACCCAGCGCTGGTGCAGGGACTCGGGATGATTGTCGGGGTCTACGGGATCGGATATGCCTTGGCGGCGCGCGATCCAGTGACACAGTGGCCGTTGGTTCTGGTTGGTCTGATCGGGAAACTTCTCGGGCCGATCGGGTTTGTTTATGCCGCTTCAATTGGCGAATTTCCCTGGGTGACCGGGCTGACGATCGTCGCCAATGACCTGGTCTGGTGGTTGCCGTTCACTTCCATCTTGCTGCATGCGGCACGAGTCAGTGATTCCCGCCTGGCCATGACAGAATTACCGCTGGTCGAGGTCTTGCGGCGGACTCGTACAGCACGCGGTGAGACACTCGGCGAGATTTCGCATCGGCAGGATCTGTTGCTTGTCTGCCTCCGGCATTCAGGTTGTACCTATTGCCGCGAAGCCCTCGCCGACCTCGCTCGGCAAAGTTCTGCCATCACTGCCGCGGGGGCTTATCCCGTCGTGGTCCACATGGGAACTGCTGCCGATGGCGAACTGATGCTGCGGAAATTCGGGTGTCAGGGGATCGATCAGGTGAGTGATCCCGGGAGGCACGTCTATCGGGCTCTGCAGTTACGCTTGGGAACGCTGGCAGAATTGGCAGGTTGGACGACGATTTGGCGTACACTTTTTGGGGGAACGATTTTCCGGTTCGGGTTTGGACGAATCCTGGGGAGCGGGCTGCAAATGCCAGGGGCGTTTCTGATCCGCGATGGGAGGATCGTCACGGCGTATCGCCATCGTTCGTCGGCAGAACGAGTTAACTTCGCTGAGGATGTCTGTGGTCTGCAGCAGATCGCCTGACGTTAGCAAATAATGCCCCCTTCATAAGGGAATCTGCCGAAGCCCAAAATTGAGAATTCTCCCATTCCCACGCCTCAGCCGGATTTTCACGGACGCATCCTAAGAAACTGCACGCTCGTTCGTTATTCCTTTAGAACCCGTTCAATACCCCTCGATCGTGAGGGTGCAAGACCTGGGCCGAACAGAGATGAGCAGCCCGATACCAATTCGATCGGAGATGCACGAACCCCTCGTGGAATCGTCGCACGTAACGAACGAAGTTGAGGAACGATTTCCACAGACGATGGATCGGGAATTCACCGAGTGGTTCCAGGGGGTTGTGGACCAGTTTGAAGGTCCGTTGGTCAGATATGCACGTCGAATCATCGGTGACATCGAGCGGGCTCGTGATGTCGTGCAGGAAACGCTGCTGCAACTCTATCGTCAGGACAAAACTTCACTGACAGGAGCCATTGCTCCATGGTTGTTTCGAGTCTGTCGCAATCGAGCCTTGGATGTACAACGCAAGGAGCAACTGATGTCCTCCGCAACAGAACTCGACCTGCAAGCACTTCCGGGTGGAGCAGGTCCGGAAGAACAACTGGTACAGCTTGAAACGAATGATCGTCTGCTGGGTCTTCTGGAATTATTGACAGCGAATCAGCAGGAAGTGATTCGCCTGAAGTTTCAAAATGACTTGAGTTACCGGGAGATCGCCGAGATCACCGGAATGACGGTTTCGAATGTTGGTGTATTGCTGCACACCGGACTGAAAAAATTACGCAGCTTGATGAAAGACGGGAATTCCGACGAGTAGTCCGGCTTGCCTTCAAATTCTAATATCGCATTGCTCCGTACGACGGGGAGGTTGACCATGTCTGTTCCAGAAGCCGATTTTCAAGAAGATCGCCTGACTGCTTATGCCCTGGGTGAATTGAGTGCCGAGGAGCGGGCCGATGTTGAGCGGCAACTGGCCGGGTCGGCAGAGCTGCGACAGGAACTGATGGAACTGCAAAGCCTCGTGGCAGACCTTCGTACCGAACTTGCTGCAGAAGCGATGCCACGACTCACGGAGGTTCAGCATCGTCGAATTCAGACCGAAGTTGGCGTGTTGACTACTGTCATTTCGGAACCTGTGCCGTTGAAAACTCAGAACTCGACGCGACGACGTTCAATCCGGCATTGGGCTATTCTGAGTGCAGAGGTCGCCTGCGGATTTGCCTTCGTCGGCGCGGTGATATCTTTCGCATGGCGAGGGCCGCTCTTGTCAGAGCCGATGGCTTTGGACACTGTTTCCGCGAAATCCGCTCTAGGCGTTTCAGAGAATCGTCGGGCGAAGGACTTCGCAATTGAGGCTTCTCGCGTGGCTGGACCCCGGGCAGCGAATGCGAACTTCGGCACCGACGATTACACGAGTACTTTCATGTCGAGGCCTGCTGACTTGCTGGTTGAGGCAGAAGTCGTCCCGGCCGACAACATGAAACGGATGAAGTCAAGCGGCGAATCTTTTCTCAATGCTGATGTCAGCGACACCTGGCATGAATTGAACGTTGAGTCCAAACTAAGCAAACTAAGCCAACTAAAACCGGAACCTATGGACTCGCCTGACGGACCGAGTCGGAAACCCAAACCTCACCAGGTAACAGAGACGGCCAGATTGGACCTCGCGCGGGAACAGCGATTTCGATACATTCCGCCAGAAAAAGAATCTCGCAGCAGCGAGTTGGCAGATCTGCAATCGGGTGAAACGTATCAGGCCGCGCCCGAAAACTTATTCCTGACGCCGGCCGAGCAACCGTTGTCGACATTTTCGATTGATGTCGATACCGCTTCGTATGCGAATCTCCGACGATTTCTGACTCAGGGACAACTCCCGCCTGCAAATGCAGTACGGATTGAAGAGATGATCAACGCATTTACCTATGATTATCCGCGTCCGAAAGAGGGAGAGCCATTCTCAGTGACGGCTGATGCGGCCCCATGCCTGTGGCAACGGGGGCACTACTTGGCTCGCATCGCGCTACAGGCCCGGACGTTTGATAAATCAAAACGTCCCCCGACAAACCTGGTGTTCTTACTTGATGTCTCGGGCTCGATGCAGGCGGCCAACAAACTGCCGCTGGTAAAGCAGGCTATGACCATGCTGGCGGAAGAGTTGAATGAGCGGGATCGGATCGCCATCGTCACGTATGCTGGTGATGCGGGTGTTAAACTCGCTTCAACTCCGGGTCACGACCAGACGCGAATCATGCAGGCCATCGAGGCCTTGCAGGCTGGTGGATCAACCAACGGAGCGGCGGGGATCAATCTTGCTTATGAAGAAGCGATCCGTCACTTCAATGGAGAAGGTGAAAACCGCGTGATCCTCTGTACCGACGGCGACTTCAACGTCGGGATCAGTGACGACGACCAACTGGTCAAGCTGATCACAGAGCAGGCAAAAACCAAGGTATTTCTCAGCGTGTTCGGGTTCGGAATGGGAAACCTGAAAGATGCCAAGCTCGAAAAGCTGGCGGACAAAGGAAACGGTCACTACGGTTACATCGATGACATGCGAGAGGCTCGCCGTGTCTTCAACGAAGAACTGGTAGGTACGCTCTACACCGTCGCGAAAGATGTGAAGATCCAGGTGGAATTCAATCCGCTGACGGTGGGTGCCTATCGACTGATCGGGTACGAGAACCGTGCCCTGGCGGCTCGTGACTTCAACGATGACACCAAGGACGCTGGCGAAATCGGTGCCGGACATACCGTCACCGCGTTGTATGAAATCGTCCCCAGGGGGCAATGGCCGAAGACCCCGGGTGTTGATCCGCTCAAATACACCGCAACGAAAGACCCCGTGCCTGCCCCAGTCGCGCCCCCGAATAACATTGCCCCCGAAGCGGCCGACGATCTGTTCACAGTCAAGTTGCGGTACAAGCTTCCTACAGCGGACACCAGCGTCAAAACCGTTGATTATGTGGTGGATGATATCGCAGGAAAGAACGTTGTTCCCTCCACCGATGCGAAGTGGGCCGCTGCTGTTGCCGCGTTTGGAATGCACCTCAGACAGTCGCAATTCAAAGGTACCTGGACGCTCGACGACATCTACGAAGCAGCCTTAAGTGCGAAAGGCGCGGATACCAATCGCCGCCGCCAGGAGTTTCTGGATCTGATTCAATCGACGAAACGACTGTCGTCCATCTCCAGAGAATGAATCAGTGCGGCTTGCAACGCACGTACGGTGTCATCTCCCGTCACGATGTCTTTCCTTGTTGAATCACTTTACGTTGGGTAGGAATTGTCCTGCCTCAAACACAAATCTCGCCAGTTCCTGATCTCAGTCCATAGCCAGCAAGCCGCTCATCAAAGTTGAGATGCTCTCAACAATTGTGAGACGTCATTCACACGACGGGTCCGGTCCACATGAACGCTCGATTTTAGAAGCGAATCATGCTGATGGCTGTCAACTGATCGCTGAAGGCTAACCGCTCCACACCGGTATTGCCGCGAAAACCGGCAAAAACTACAACTGCGCCGGCGCGGACAAGCTCCGTTGGGGTCAGTCTGCGCCGAGGCTGCCTGAATTGCGCAGAGCGGATGCACGGATGCTTTATCGCCTTAAACGCTGGCTTAGCCCTGACTTAGCTATCGATCTCGGTACCGCAAACACACTCATTGCGGTACAGGGAGCGGGGGTCGTGTTGGACGAGCCGTCCGTCGTGGCGCTGCAGAAAGGGACGCGAAAAGTCCTTGGTCGAGGAACTGCGGTGGGAAAACTGGCCCGCCAGATGCTCGGCCGGACCCCCGATTCCATTACGACGGTGAAGCCGATTCAGGATGGAGCGATCACCGATTTCGAACTTTGCGAAGCGATGCTGCGGTACTTTATCCGCAAGGCGGCCCGGACGACTCCCGGAATTCGGCCCAATGTGGTGATTGCTGTTCCGGGCGGGATCACTCCTGTAGAACGGCGCGCCGTATTTAATAGTGCGGAACGGGCCGGGGCTGGTCGGGTCTATCTCGTTTCTGAATCCAAAGCCGCCAGTATCGGTGCTGGTCTGCCGATTGCCGAACCGGTCGCCAATCTGATCTGTGAAATCGGTGGCGGCACCACCGAGGTTGCAGTCCTCAGTCTGGCCGAGATTGTAGCCAGCAAATCTCTGCGAATTGCCGGTGATGATTTCGATCAGGCGATTGTCGACTACCTCAAGCGAAATTTCTCACTTCGAATCGGTGATCAGACGGCCGAGCAATTGAAGATTCGAGTCGGTTGCGCCTATCCCCTCGATCAGGAACTGACGAGTGAAGTCCGGGGACTGGATCTGGTGAGCGGGGTCCCTCGACGAGCCATCGTGACCAGTGAAGAGATTCGCGAGGCATTGCGGGGACCACTGGAATCGGTCCTGAATGGCGTGAAGAGTGTTATCGAGCAATGCGATCCCGAACTGGTCGCAGATTTGTCGGATACCGGAATGGTTCTATCTGGGGGAGGAGCAATGCTACCCGGAATGGACCTGTTCTTTCGTGAGCAGCTTGGGATTCCCGTACGACTGGCGGCAGACCCCCAGCGGACTGTTATTCGTGGGACGGCAATTTGCGTCGAACACCTTCACGAGTGGAAGGACAGCCTGGAATCGAGTGATGGCAGTTACTAGGCGATAGCCCACTGTTAAAACCGGTTGCCAGTGCATTCCGGCTGATTGATCGAATCCGAAAATTGAGTCGTGATGCGGCATCAGTCCATCACGCTTTTGTTGTTGTGGTTAAATTCGTGCAGGGAATCTGAATGTCGGCGGCAAGTGGACCAGTGACGTGTGTGCTGATGCTGGCCGGTGTGGGGTTATACTTCGCTCCGGAAACGGTCTCGGCGCGGATTCGTGCGGTCGTCTCAGACGTCATCAAGCCGGGACAGGTTGCTGCCACCCAATTGACGAATCTCGCCAGGGCCGAAACAGCTCACATGGCCACGCGTACAGAACGAAGTCGCCAGCGAGAAATCGAACAACTGCAGAGTCAGTTGCTGGAGGAACAAGCCCGAACCGCGGGCTTACAAATTCGATTAGCGAGACTGGCGGATCTCGAAGCCCGTGAAGCGGCACTGCCCGATGCGGTTCGTTCACTTCCCCGGCTGGCATCGTCGTCATTGATCGAGGCGACTGTCCTGGGAGATGCAGTCACAGAAAAATGGCGAAAGGGGAAACTGCTGAATCAGGGCGAAGCGGGCGGTGTGCGAGAATCAGAACTGGTCGTGAAAAGCCGCAGGCCACTTGTCGATGCGGGACGCGATGGCAGTGTTTCACCCGAGGATGACTTGCTGCTGGGTCGATGCGTGATTGGCAAGATCGAACGCGTGGGACGCTGGACCAGCACATTCCTGTTGGTCAGCGATGCTGGATATCGTGGTCGAGCCCAGTTGATTCATCAGACTGATTCGGGATTTGTTTTCGGCGCAAAAGGAATCCTGGAAGGGCAAGGCGAATCGACATGCCGGCTGAAAGGGATCGCTTCGTCCGACTCAGTCTCGGTAGGCGATTCGGTCTACACACCGACTCGTGACGGGTTTCCTTCAACGCCACTGTATTACGGACGCGTGGTCGAAGCGACACTCGGCCCGAACGATTCGGAATGGTATGTCCGAGTGGAACCGGTCCCTGTTCCAAATGATCTGAAAGACGTGCAGATTCTGAGAACATCGATCAACCCCGACCGATTGTCTCCTGGTTCGAATCCACCAGAGCCAACGGCAAGAACCCGCGATCCCAAGGATATTTCCCTTTCCAATTACGAAGCTCCAAGTCGGTAGTGTCACGACCACTGTCGTGATACGGATAGTGCAGTTTTTCTCGAGTGAGTCTGAAAGTGCTGAGACACGTTGGCATTCTGGTGATGATCTATCTGGGCGTAGTTGCTCATTGCAGCCTCGTTCCTGCAGATGTCATGGGGATGGGCCGACCATTCCTCCCGGCGATCCTGCTGGTCTTCATTGCCGCCGCATGCCATCCGACATTGGCCATCGTCTGGGCCGGATTCGTGGGATTTCTTCTCGATGGACTCTCTACGGAACGGCTGGGGATTCAGGTGGGCCTGGCAGCCATGCTGGGACTCGGTTTGCAACTGACTCATTCGCTCTGGCGTTCGCGCAGTCTGGTGGCATTGATTGCGATGTCGATGTTGACCTGTGTTACCTGGCGGGCGCTGTCACCCATGATTCAAGCCATACTGGCGGGACGTGTTGTTGATCCTCATTCCATTTTGACCGACGCTGTTCAAGATGCCGCCTGGACAGCCGTTGTCGCCTTTGCACTCATGCTGGGACTCCGATTATTCAGTAACGGCCCGACAGAATCGGTCGTCAAACGTCCGGCACCACGCTGGACTCCAGCCGTCCGCTGATTTGCCTATGAGGTCTGACGATTCGTTTATGCATAACCGTCCTGCGACATCCTGGCTGGCTGATGAAACCGTTGCCTCGCGCAACTGGGATCCAGACCGTACCCCCGGATTGCGCCTGACGCTTTTATGGCTGGCGGTGCTGATCCCATTGATTGCTGTTGTTATCCGCATGGCTCAACTGCAACTGGTCTTGCAGGAAGGATTCATCAGCGGGTTTGAACAGACGTATGAAACCGAAGAAGAAATCCCCGCCCGGCACGGACGAATTCTCGCGGCCGATGGAAGTATCCTGGCTGGCGAAGATGTGCGCTACGACTTGCAGATCCAGTTTCGCCTGATTCAGGAACCAGCAGACGAGCGATGGTTGCGGACTGAGGCCTTACGGAATCTCGACCGAGTTGAGCGGAAAGATAAGCAGCGTGTTGAACAGGAAAAGCAACGAGTGCTGGACAGACGCAATGAATTGTGGGCCACTGTCGCGAAGCTGACAGGAACCGATTCAATGGTGCTCGCCAAGACTCGTGCAGACGTTCAGCAGCGACTGACTCGGATGAAGAACGAAGTCGTGCGGCAGCGAGCCAGGCGCATGCAGGAATCAGAATTGACTTCACAACAGGTCAGCCATTCCGAAGAAGGACAATCACCCTCCGCAGTTGGATTACAGGCGATCTGGAACCGTGTGCGAAAGGAACTGACGGAACCTCCTGCTCGGGCGATGGATTCCGAACCACTGGTCGAGGAAATTGGCTTTCATACGATCGCTGCGGGTGTGAATGAAGACGTCAAAGCCGAGATCGAGGCACATCCGGAACGGTATCCGGGCATGCAGATTGTCATGGAAACTCGTCGCATTTATCCGCAAGGTGAATTGGCGTCTCATCTGATCGGCACGCGAACACCACTGTCCGCTGAAGAACTGAAAAAGCGAAAACAGTCCAACCCTGAAACGGACTTGCATATCGGTGATCCGTTTGGTCGCAGTGGTCTGGAATTGAAATATGATGAACACTTGCGTGGAACGCGAGGACTCCGGCGGCACATCAAGAATCGTCGCGGTGAAATTGTGGCGAGCGAGACCATTCGCGAACCACAAAATGGCCGCGATCTCGTGCTGACCGTTGATGTCGAGGTTCAGCGTCGGGCCGAACAACTTCTGGATCAGGCACTGCAAAAGGTCACGTTGCCCGATGTCGTTGATGATGAATCCCATCAGGGAAGAGTCGAACAGCCAACGATCCCTCAAGGAGGATGCATCGTCGCGATCGATGTTCACAGTGGTGCGATCCTGGCGGCTGCATCTGCACCCCGATTTGATTTGAATCTGCTGACAAATCCTGATCGTGATCGCTGGAACGATCTGATGGAAGATCCACGCAAGCCGTTGTTCTCGCGTGCGACGCAAATGGCACTTGCGCCAGGCTCGGTGTTCAAGATCATTTCAGCAGTGGCTGCCGTTGAAAGTGGCAAAGTCAATCCCGACATTCCCATTGCCTGTCGCGGATATCTCGATCGCCCCGATCAACATCGCTGTCTGATTTATCGACATCACAAATTGGGACATGGTGATACGCGGCTGGCTGATGCACTCTGCCAGTCGTGCAACGTCTATTTCTTCACGGCGGCGCGACGCATGGGACCGGGAATGCTGGTGGACTGGTCGCGCAAGTTTGGTATCGGCCAACCGACCGGTGTCGACTTACCATCGGAAGGGAGTGGACATCTCCCGTACCCTGGTGAAGTCATTGGCGGAAACCAGCGTCGCTGGCATCCCGCCGAAACATTGGGGCTGGCGATCGGTCAGGCCGATCTGCTGGTCACACCACTCCAGATGGCTCGTGTCATGGCTGCTGTGGCCAATGGCGGTCAACTGGTGACGCCTCACATGGCTGCTGAAACCGGTCCAGTCTCTGTCGGGACCGGCCCTTCGTTCCGCCCGGTCTTTTCACACCCCGAACCTCAGCCGATCGAAGGCCTGCGAACTGAAACTCTGGCTCACATCCGCGAGGGGCTGGACATGGTGGTCAATCATCCCCGGGGAACCGCTTACAAGACGACTCATCTGAAGGAAATTCGGATTGCAGGAAAGACGGGTACTGCGGAATCAGGGGGAGCCGACCATGCCTGGTTTGCTGGCTATGTTCCCGCCGATCAACCCCGAATTGCGTTTGTGGTCGTCCTCGAACACGGTGGATCGGGCGGCAAGGCGGCAGGGCCGGTTGCCAAACAACTTGTCAAATGCCTGCTTGACTTAGGCCTGGTTTCTGGCTCGAAGAATCTGGCAGGCGAGTAAGTGACCCGTTGCGCTAACGAGGCAAAGCCGCGTTTTTCCTTGCTGCCGCTGCGAATGACATCCGGAAAGGCGTGGAACGGACCGCGAGTGTACGAATTGTCCGAATTGCGCCGGCGGAACTGGCTTCAGATCTGCTGAAAGCAGCGAATCGATCTTGCCACAACTGCCTTTGTCTGCCAGACTTTGGATACTCGGACGGTTTCATGTCTGGAAGGAAAAATATCAAATGAAGGCCTTCGCCGCAGGACTGTGCCTGATCGTGACTGTTTGTTTGCTGACGAGCCCCGTGCAAGCTCAGGGTGTCGTCTGTCAACTCCCCGAAGACGGGACATGGGTCAAGTTCGAGGGAACGTACGCACAGAGCGAACTGCGCCCCAACGAACAGAATTCGAAAGTTGACATCACCCCCTGGATCGAGCACGTCTGGATCAAGTCGGTCGGCGAAGAGATGGCTGAATACAAGGAAAAAATGACCGCCTGTCGGTGGATCGAAATCAAGATCGAACGAGGCCGCGAAAAGGACGGAAAGATCGACACGGGACTGACCGGGACTGAACTCTACAAAGTCCTCGTCCCGGAATCCGCAGTCATCGACGACAATGTGGATGCGGAAGGTGTTCCCGTCAGCTTTCTACCGCTGGTGAAAGGGTTCCGGAAACTTGGAAATGGGAATGCCAAACCTTTAACCGAACCTGCGCTGCAGCTTTATCCGTTGGGAATCCTGGTCGGTTACTTCCGCGAACTTCGTAAAGTCGAAGAGAGCATTGATCCGGAGATCGGCCTGGAAAACGTCAAGGCCGCCAGCCAGTGGCAAGGTCAGGTTACGACGGAACGACCATCCAGCCGGACGGTGATGGAATCGACCATCTGGAAAAGCAAAGAGGTTCCTTTTGGGGTCGCTCGCTGGAGTGCCAAGATCACTCGTGAAATCAAGGACGACCAATCCCCTCGCGAAGACTTCAAGCCATCGAGCGAAGTCGTCATCGAAATGAAAGCACGCGAAACGGGTAAAGGCGGCCCCAACGGCACCAGCGAATTGATGGCTCCCTGAACCTCCACGTTTGCACTTTGTCGCGATTCGTGAAGAAACGACGAGGGATTCAATCCCGGATTCGAGTCATTCTCGTGCCTCAAAACTTTGCGGAATCTGGTTGACTGGACTGCGTCCGTTCCTGATGCTCATGATAGACCAGGGACGAGTCCTGAACAGGCGACAGCAGAGACGAGGCAACATGCAAGAATCAAATCTCGCAACTCAAGCAGCCAAGGCCTCATGGTTCGCACCGCTACTTGCGATCATGTGCAATTTTGTCGCTATCGCACTTCAAGTTGATCGCTCAGTCGAAACTGTGTTCAACCTGCTGGGATTCGGCCTCTTTCTTTTCGGGCTGGCTGCCGCACTCTTCGCTTTGGCATCAATTCGCAAATACGGTTATCGCAAGATTCTGATTCCCGCGCTGTTCGGGCTCGTTCTGAACTCGGCAATCATTGCGCTGTTGGCAAATGTAATTCTGAAGTCAGCAAGACGCGTGTAGTTTGTGGCAGACTCGACCAACAGATCCTTTTCGCGATTCATCTCAAACCACCCGCTGCGCTGCACACTTCTGGTCCGGATTCGGAGCGAGTGCAGCCAGGCTGACGTTGTGTGGTGGCATTGGTAGTTAACTGGGGCGATTGAGCCGGAGATTAAGATCTGGCAGACATTCGATTCCAGTTCCTCGTCAACGGTGAATCGATATGTATTGTGGTGCGATGGCCGATTTCGAAATTCAGACTCGGAAGGTCGCCGTCCGCATCCATTCGGACATCATTTCAACGAATCCCGATATTTACTCTTGTCGCAATTCCCGCATCATTGCAAAATGACACAGCTTTTCCAAAAGGCGTCTTACATTTGTTTCGTGAGTTTTCTGTCTTTACTTCCAATACTTTTCGTGGGGAGGGTTCGGTACTATGTCTCGAAATCGACGCACACGCGGTTTCACGTTGATCGAACTGCTGGTGGTGATTGCCATCATTGCAGTTTTGATTGCGCTGCTGCTGCCAGCAGTGCAACAGGCTCGTGAAGCGGCTCGCAGGTCCCAATGTGCCAACAACTTGAAGCAACTTGGCCTGGCCATGCACAATTACGAATCCAGCAGCCGATGCTTTCCTCCGGGAAGTATCGGCCCCATGAATGGAAACTCCAGTTTCGCCGCACCCTGGGCGGACCCCGGCGTGGGAGGATGCTGTCCGTGGGGACATTTCAGTTGGTCGGCAATCATCCTGCCGTTCGTCGACGGCGCCAACGTTTATAATACAATCGACTTCACGGTTCCTGCCTACACGTTTTCCATTATCGAAAACGGTGCTCAGCGAGGCCCGGCGGGTGATCCCAAAAACAAAGTGGCAGCCAATTCGCAGCCACCCGTGTTTGTTTGTCCGTCTGCTCCACGCGTACAACCCGTCACACAGCACAAGGATTATGGCATCAATGGGGGGACAGGAACCTGTTGTCCTGAACGAAGTCAGGCTGGGATGACTGGAATCGGTTTTGTGAACAGTTGCATCAGGATCGCCGACATCACGGATGGAACCAGCAGCACCCTGATGTTTGCGGAACTGGCTCACACCACCAATCACAGCTGGATTGATCGCAATACGGGTGCGAACCCCTTCCTGTGGGTTCATCACCCGTCGCAGGGATATGTGGACGCAACCCCACAAGACCTTCCTGATAATCATTCTTATAACAATCGGGCTGCGGAGTCCCACCACACGGGTGGCGTTCAGACTGTCATGGCGGATGGACACCTGAAATTCATCAGCGATAACGTCGACACCAATGTCTACGTTGCCATCTTCACCCGGTCGGGTGGCGAAGTCATCGGCGACTACTGAGTTCTTGTGCCAAAGCCCCGCCGAAATCGCCCCGATCTCGGTGGGGAGCCTTCCTGGCAATCTCCCGGTTATCAATCGGGATCTCTCGTCCGTCTGTTGACCGACACATATTGTGAATTCAATTTCAAGAGATCGATGGGAATACCCCGCATGCGCGCTGACCGTTGGCAAACGACCATTCTCCTGTTCGCTGCAATCGCCTGTTCACTCAGTGGTTGTGGTCGTGCATCCAATGCCCCGAAACTTCACGCGGTATCAGGTATCCTGACCGTCAGTGGACAGCCCGCTCCAAACATCATTGTCCATTTCGTCCCAGCGAAAGGTCGCCCCAGTACGGGAGTCACGGATGCCAAAGGGGCCTTTGAGTTGAAATACGAAAAAGATATTCTTGGAGTTGTTCCGGGTGACCACAAGGTCTGGATCGAGTACCGCCCCGGCACACCTGCCGAAGAAATGGCAATGCGAGAAGGGAAGTCGTCGCTCGCCAAAGAAGTTCTGGAGGCCCTGCAGAAGTTTGGGACCCCCGAAACGAGTTCTATGACAGTAAAGATTGACGGTCCGAAAAAAGATCTGAAGGTCGAGTTGTAAACGCCATGATTTGAACGGGCGAAACGACTGGGTAGCCGGGCAAATCGACTGGGTGGCCGGGACTGGAGCGTCTTCGCGAAGTCCCGGTATGCGCGATCCACGCAAAGACCGGGGTTTCCCTTCGGTCCAGCCCCGGCCACCCGACGTTGCAACCATCTGATACGGACAAAGTAGGCTGGTATTTCCGTTGCGCAGCATTGCCGGACAGTTGAAAATCCTGTCGAGCGATTCATCCCGTTGAAAATCGGCAGAATCCGCCGTTCCCACAAATTCAGCCATTCGCTAGGATCGCCCAAACTGCTGTCGGTGCTTGGCAGCGGTGCGCAAAGACGACTCCAGGGAAGGAGACGGGATTTATGTCCGGAGTGACAATGGCGGACGAAAAACGGCAAGTGGCGAAGTCCGAACGATCCGTACGGGAGATCATCGAATCGGCTCGATCGGCTCAACAAGGTCGATCGAAAGCCATTGGCAGCCTGGGTGCCTGGGGGATGAGTCTCCTTTCTGCCGCTCTTTTGTGGTGCTGCTTTACCCCGGTCAATGCCAGTCCACTCGCCTGGGTTGCACTCGTTCCGTTACTTCTGCTCGTCCGAATCGAAGACCGGACTCGCTGGATGTACGTTGCTATCTACACCGGCAGCCTGCTTGGACAACTTGCCACATTCCAATGGATGCGGCTGGGTGACCCCACGATGTATATCGCCTGGGTCGCGCTGTCGCTTTACGTGGCGAATTATGCGGTTGTATTCGTTGCCACCACTCGCGTGGCCGTTCACCGCTGGTCGATTCCCCTGGTCGTCGCGGCTCCGGTTGTCTGGACGGGGCTTGAATATGCACGCGCCTACCTGCTGACCGGTTTCTCCTGGTACTACCTGGGCCATTCTCAGTATCGCTGGCTGGAGTTCATTCAGATCTGCGATCTCGTCGGGGCCTATGGGGTCAGTTTTGTGATTGCGGCGAGTTCTGCAGCACTCGCGCTGCTCGTTCCTCATTCCTGGCTGATCCGGTTCCGGCTGGTCCCGGCATCAACAGGGCCTGTCACCGCATCCGGTTTGACACTGGGGCAACTGGGGCAAGTCGGCATCGCGATCTCGCTCTTCGGAACCACACTGATCTATGGGTATGTGCGCCGCGCTCAGGCCGATTTCCAGCCGGGCCCGCGAGTCGCCTTGATCCAAGGGAATTTCCTGGCGTCACTACGAGTCGCACCTGCTTCGGGAGACGAAGTCTTTATGACGCACTTGAAGTTGATGGCCCAGACCGTTCGCGAACAACCAGACCTCGTCGTCTGGCCCGAAGCGATGTTTCCCTGGCCACTGATGGAAGCGGCAGAAGGAATGACGGACGAGCAGCTTCAATCGGTGGCTCCCTACGCACGCCCGGAATCATGGCGAAATAACGAAGTTGCGAAGATGTTGGTGCGAGAAAGCCAGCGCTCCGGCGCGGCACTTGTTATCGGAATCAACTCGGCACTTGCTGACCCTCAACGAGTCCATCAATACAACTCGGCAGCATTTGTCCGTCCGGATGTGGGGCTGGCAGGACGCTACGACAAGTTGCATCGCGTCATTTTTGGGGAATACATTCCCCTGCGTGATTCATTGCCGTGGCTCGCCAGGTTCACTCCTTACCGAGGCGACTTTGGAATCGACAAAGGCAAGGGGGGGGCCATTTTCGAATATCAGAAATGGCGGATGACTCCCGTCATCTGTTTCGAAGATACCGTTCCGCATCTCGTTCGTGGTCTCGTCGCTGCTGCATCCGAAAACGAAATGGGTAAGCCTGTCGATTTGCTGGTGAATGTGAGCAATGACGGCTGGTTCCATGGATCCAGTGAGCTCGACCAGCATCTGATCACGGCGACATTTCGAGCAGTCGAATGTCGTACGCCTCTGGTACGAGCCGTGAACACAGGAATCAGCGCCATCATTGATGGCGACGGAGCGATCCTGGATCCCGATGTCTTCATCGATGGCGACGCCCGCAAGAACGCCCCCGCTCCGCCACGGACTAAGGCACGTGACCCGCAGACGGGAACATGGCACAAGCAACTCAATGCAGCGCTTGTTCATACGGTGCCGCTCGATCCTCGCCAAAGCCTGTACGTCCGGTTCGGCGACTGGTTTGCCGGGCTGTGTTGCATTGCAATGGTGCTTGCGATGCTGAGTCATCTGGTGCCGAAACGCGGCCTCAGGTTCGATCAATCCGCCGGAACGCGCTAGTGTTCATTTATAACCGTTGCCAATCGCCTGGAGCCGCGCCCGTAAGGAAGCGGCCAGGTTAGCCAACCGCGATCTCAAACCATTTGTGGAAGCATGAGAAGGGATCGGTCGCTGCGACGTCGTTGGCCCGGTCACGTACTTTATTCACCATTTCTTCACGATTGAGCAAACACATCCGATTGTCCAGAATGATCCTGTCAGATGTTGTTCCTCTTGACGGAGATCATCCATGCGTCGGTGGCTTGTTGGAATTGTTGTTGTCGCTTGTCAGATCGCCGCATCACTGGCAAAACCCAAATCGGCACAGCCGTTGCCCGGTCTCCAGAAGTAGATCAGGTCTAGCCCTGATGTACGAGGTTGCAATGACTCTTGACATTCATTTTCGACAACTCACTTCGGACAGTTCATGTCACTGAAATCTCAAATTGTCAGATTATCCTATTCGCTGGCCTTTGCGATCACGACGTTTTTCGGTGCAGTGCTGCTGTTCTTCATGGAACCGCTGGTCGGCAAGTCTCTACTTCCTCAGTATGGTGGAACACCTGCTGTTTGGAACACCTGTGTCCTTTTCTTTCAAGCAGTCCTTTTACTGGGATATGTCTACGTCCATTTGCTCCAGCGGAATCTGCGAATTCGTGCACAGGTCGCTGTCCATTTTGCGGTGATGCTCATTGCGCTGGCCTCGCTCCCCTTCAAATTCCAGGTTCCGTCGGCTGAAAGCCTGGAAAATCCTATCGCCTCACTACTCATGCAACTGATTCTCTCGGTCGGGTTCGTGTTTTTCCTGGTCTCGACGACAGCACCACTCATGCAGACGTGGTATATCGCCGCGAGAATTCGAGCAAATCCATATTGGCTTTACGTTGCCAGTAACGCAGGGAGTCTTGTCGGCTT
>CAIWEX010000164.1 GCA_903911795.1 uncultured Schlesneria sp. | reverse complement strand
TGTGATGGAATCCGAACGACACTCTGTTCTGACAAGACGACAAATTCACTGAGCATGCCGGGCGTCGCTCCCGCACCACGTGCGGTACGAGTCCTCTCCGGGGACATTTCGCCAGCAATCCAATCTGGAAAGAATGTCGCGGCAACGCGGTCGCCGGTTTTCCAGCGAGTCACGCCATCACCAATCACCGTCACTTCGCCTGCCCCATCGGACGTTGGCACGATTGGCAATGAGACCTTGCCATACGCTCCATTCACGACCAGCAGGTCACGATAGTTGAGGGAAACGGCTCGCACTCGGACGACGATCTGACCGGGGCCTGGCTCTGGGTGTGGTCGATCTACCATCACCAACCCATTGAGATTTCCGACGGCCTGGAGTTCGTAGGTTTTCACGGGAACGGTTCCTCGGAGGCCCTGAACGATGCGAGGTTTCTTTTGTCCGATTTGCGGGCCCGGGAGGGGGCGGGTGTACCCACCCCCTTGCGTTTGCCTCGATCACACGTCGCACAGCTTGACAGCTTCGCGCAGTCCTGTGAGTGCATCGCGGGTCGGAATGAATTCCTGCCCGACGAATCCCTTGTAGCCGATTTCGAGCAACTTGCGCATGATCGGCGGGTAGTTGATTTCCTGGTTGTTGTCCAACTCTGCTCGTCCAGGATTCCCCGCCGTGTGAACGTGGCCGATCACATCCTTGCACTGTTCAATCCGGCGAATGATATCGCCGTTCATGATCTGAACGTGGTAGATGTCAAACAGCACCTTGATCCGAGGTGATCCCACACGGCGCACGATGTTTGCGACATAGTCAATGTCGTCTCCCTGATAGCCGGGATGCCCCTTCATGGGGTGTGAATCATCGCGGGTGTTGAGGTGTTCCAGGCACAGAGTCACCCCCTTCTTTTCCGCCAGTGCGGCGATCTTCTTCAAACCGGCGACGCAGTTGTCAGCACCTTCCTCCAGCGAGATCTCGCCGCTCTTGGGATCTTCCGCATCACGCCATTTGTAGCCGGTGAATCCGATGACAGCCGGATAACCTGCGACAGCACAGTCTTCGATCATCTTGCTGGTCGTGGTAATGACTTCATCATGATATTTCTTGTTGTTAAACCCCTTCATGAATGGGGCCCCTGGCATTCCGTTCGGGGCAATGGCACAGGTCAGGCCATGTTTCTTGAGGGTCGGCCAGGTTTCTGGACCGCAGATTTCGATCGACTTGCAGCCCAGCGATGTCGCGACCTGGCAGGTCTTTTCGATGTCCCATTTGTCGCCACCAACATTGAAACACCAGAACACGATCGATTGCTGGATCCGTCCATTCACGACGGCTTTTTCTTGTGCGGCAAGCATGGATTGACTTCCCAATGAGGTAAGTGATGCGACGGCACCAGCCGCCACGGTGGCCTGGAGCAGATCGCGACGCGAAATCAAGTCGTTGGACATGGTGAGTTTCCTGGCTTCCAAGGAATTTCTGAACCGCGTGGCAGAATCAACAATCCGTCAATTTCGCGCAATCGCTCCGAAAAAGCAAATCGTCCGACTGTAGAATTCGCGATTCTTTTACCTAACCAACTACCGCTGCTGCATTTGACCTGCAGAAGTGGCTTCGGCATTCTCTTGGGAATGCGTGTTTCCGGTTCTTGCCTTCAGGAATTCTATCCATGACCAACGTGCGCGACTTCGGAGCGATGGGTGACGGGTTGACGGATGATACGGCGGCGATTGAACACGCTCTGAAAGACGGTGGTGACGGTGTGATCGAGTTTCCTCGCGGGGAATATCGTGTCACTCGGACCATTTCGTTCGACATGAGCCGTACAGGTCGACTGTCGATCCAGGGAAATGGCGGGACAGCCAAGCTCATCATGCACGGGGCAGGGCCACTCTTTGAATTCGTAGGGCATCACGGTGGCTCGGCCGATCCGACCAGTTTCAAACCCGATGTCTGGCAAGCCGAACGGATGCCGACGATCAGCCAGATCGAGATTGAAGGAAAACATCCCGAAGCCGACGGCGTCCGTTTTATCGGGATCATGCAACCGACGTTGACGGGAGTGCTGATTCGCCGCGTACGCAACGCCGTTCATATTACACAACGCTGTCGCAACGTCCTGATCAGTCACTGCCACATCTATCACAACACGGGAATCGGGATCTGGCTGGACAAGGTGAACCTGCACCAGACGAACATCATCGGCAGCCACATCAGTTACAACCGGCTGGGAGGGATCCGGATCGAAGAGAGCGAAATCCGCAATCTGCAGATCACCGGAAACGACATCGAATACAACAACTTTCGAGCGTTTAACATGCCTGAAGCGGCGGATGTCTCGACGGCCGAAATCTATATTGATTGTTCAAAAGGAGGGACCGTCCGCGAAGGGACGATATCGAGCAACACGATCCAGGCGACTTACAGTCCCAACGGGGCCAACATTCGATTCATCGGAGGCGCATCGGAGCACAGCCATTTGACGGGAATGTGGTGCATCAGCGGAAACCTGATCGGCAGCCAGGCGACAAACGTCCATCTGACACTGGCTCGTGGTATCACGTTTGAAGGGAATTACGTTTACAGCGGCCACAATCGCAACCTTCTGGCTGAAAACTGTCAGAACCTGGTGATCGGGGCTAACTGTTTCGGCCACAACCCCGATTACAAAGACAAGGAATTGTGCACCGGCATCCGTCTG
>CAIWEX010000163.1 GCA_903911795.1 uncultured Schlesneria sp. | reverse complement strand
ATCCTGAAGGGATGCCAGAAGCGATTGGCCCTTCGTACTTTTATTGGCTGCTGTGATCCCGGCTCAAATGGCCCGTTGGGGTGTCGAAGCGGAATCGATCACCATTTTGCATGTACCCTCAATCACGGCCTTGTCGAGGACTCCAAGACCGTCGCACCCCAATTTCCCGCATCGTTTGGACCGTGTACCCGGCGTTGAGGTATTCGTGCGGTCACTTTACGCGCATCCGGTTGTTCCGTGCGTTGTGCTCCAAATCGCAAAGCCCCAACTCCTCCATGAGCGGCGGTACGTAGACACCGAACCGGCCGCGAAGGCCTTTCTTCAAGCCGTACCAGCCGCCGACGGGATTTTCCGGTGAACGTCCCCACGCCTCAACCGTCCCTTCTTTGGCGGGTTTTTGCTCGTCGGTACCACCGAGTTCAACCCAGTCACCCGCCGCCTTCAACATCGCATGAAGATCATCAATGCAACGGGCGTCATAGTGTAGAATTGTGCTCCCGACCGTACAGACAAGAATCTTCTTCCCGTCTTTCTCGTCAGTGTGCATCGTGAACTCAGATGAACCAGGCGGTGTCTTGAGGTTCCAAGGGTTGTCTTTAGTACGATTCAGTTTCGTTCCCATCAGGGATCCCTTCGAACGTGAAAGAGGGCTGCTGTAAGACACCTCGTCCAACATAACCTGATGTTGGCAATTTACCACTGATTTTGGATTTCACCCGCGACCGATTGAGCTTCGTAGAAGTTCTGAAGTGAACGGAAGTCGAGAATCCCCGCAAGAGCCGTCACAAAAGCAAAACAGCCCGATAGCGAAGTCGCAACCGGGCTGTCAACTCTCACGAATGTGAGAGTGGGGAGAGACGACTAGAGCGCATTCTGTTTAAGTGTGGCGCCCCGCGGGCATCAAATTCCAGCGTCTAACCCATGTTTCGACGCGACACGGAAGTGCGACCCGCACTAAAACTCAACATCAATGATTCGGCCCATGATCAGTCGGATCGTTCGGACTTCTCGCTGTCGAGCCCCTTCCGGGCCCCATTCGGCGGCAACTTCAACGATGTGTGGCAATCCTGGCAAAAGAGGATCGGATTCCAGTTCCCAATACTTGCCAGTCCATTTGGCTTTCATTCCCGGGGACGAAATATCGTAGTTCTCCGAGAGATGAACTTGCACGATCCCGACTCGCGGATGCTTCTTTTCATCGATCGGTTTGGTCCGGCGATAGTAAGTCCGTCCCAGGGACCCCGGCGGCGGGGCGATTCCAAACCGATCTGTGATTCCATCCGGGGCATGTGTTTCCAATTGTGGAACAGGCTGTACGGTGGGCGTCGGTGCATCGGTGGGTGTGTGGTATGACCCTTGGCCGTTGGGGTCACCCATGTACTGCTTTGGTGGAGGCGTGCGGTCTCGCATCGTTCCAAATGGCTGGGAATACATCGGCCCACCAGCATCCGGCGATGGAACTTGAGTGTTCGGTTGTGGAACCTGCGGAGCGACAGGGACCAATCCCCCACCCAGTGGCGTCGGACTTGGGATAGTCCCGATACCATTTCCTGGCACGGGCGCGGGAGGAAGCGGTGTCGGAAGAGGTTCCAACTGCGTCAGTCGCGAATTCGCGGTACGGATCGGAGGTGCGGCGGTAGCTTCCAGCGACAGTGCCAGTATTCCCGGTACTGCCAGCCCAGAAAGGAATTGAAGGGATAACGCCAGTCGTCGCATGATCGGCTCCGGATTTTGCACGGTTCAGACTCGGGAAATCATCTTCGGATCGAGCAACCGATCGGAAGAGACGGGTTGGAACGAATTGATTCTGCTCCCGTCAATCAACTCTACACCACCAGTCTGACCATGCGTCCCGACTGTTCGCCAGACTTTTTTTTTGAGGCATTGTCCTTTGCGGTCATGACACTTCAGCCACTCGGGAAAAGTTTGACGCCTGCGGGGACTCGGACGTCAATTCGGCAGCAATACTATGTGAATTGCATTGCGGAAATCATTGCGACGTCCCCAGTTCGATGACGTGGTCTGCAGCCATCAGCAGATCAGGACTGTTATCGATGACAACAATGGAATGACCGATCCCGAGAAGTTCTTCGAAGCAACCGATCAGTCGAGTCACATCCGCTGGATGGAGTCCGGCCGTCGGTTCGTCGCAGGCAATCAATGTCGGTCCGCGGCTGGTTGTCAGCCGTGCGGCAAGTTTCAATCGCTGGGCTTCCCCGCCTGATAACGAGTCTGTTGGCTGCCCCAGAACGAGGTAGTCGAGACCAATTTGTTTGAGCATCTGCAATCGTGCCTGCAACCGCGGATGATTACGAAAGAAAATCAGTGCTTCTGCAGCACTCATCGCCAGCACATCGGCGATTGATTTACCGCGGTATTTGACATCCAGAATTTCCCGCCGAAACCTCGTTCCATGACATTCAGGACACGTCAGCGTGACGTCGGGAAGAAACTGCATATCGTGTCGCAAGACCCCTGTACCATGACAGGCGCGACAACGGCCACCTTGTGCAGCGTTGAAGCTGAAGTGATGGGTTCCAAATCCGCGCAGCTTGGCCTCTGCGGTGGAGCCGAAGATTTCACGGATCTCGTCAAACGCTTCAATCCAAGTTGCCGCATTGCTGCGAGAAGATCGTGTGAGCGGAGCCCGATCGATGACGGCAACATCCGACAAAGACTCGCCTCCCTTCAGTGACTTCAACCGCCGAAGTGACGTTGAAACGGTCGTTCCTGCCAGGACATCACTCAGTGCGGGAATCAGCACATCCATGATCAATGTCGATTTTCCACTCCCTCCAGTGCCTGTAATGACGCACAGGACCCCCAGGGGAATCTTGACATTGAAATCCTTGAGGTTCCGATAATTGATCTGCTCCAGTATCAGCCAACTAGAGGGGGCCCGTGCTGATCGAGGCGCGGCACTGTGTTGCCGGGACGAGGCGAGTGCCCGACCGGTGGCAGATTCGGTGACAGTTGCGAGTTGTGATGGGGTCCCCGCGAATACAATCGTTCCCCCCGAGGGTCCTGCCCCTGGACCAAGATCAACGACATAGTCGGCAGCTCGAATGATCTCTGGATCATGGTCGACAACGATCACGCTGTTGCGCAATTCCAGCAGTTTCCGAATGGCATTCACAACCATAGGAAGTTCCGACGGATGAAGTCCTGCAGACGGTTCGTCGATCAAACAAAGCGTTCCTGTAATGCGTGAACCAATTGCGGCTGACAGCATCAAGCGGCGGATCTGCCCCCCCGCAAGCGTCCCGGCGCCTCGCAGCAGTTGCAGGTGCCCCAATCCAATTTCGATCAACGAATGAATACGCCGGACCAGTTCCTGCTTCAGTAACGCCGAATCCTTCTGACGTTGCTGGTCCAAAGAGATTGTCAGCGTTTCCAATAACTCGCTCGTCTGGTTCGCGGTTAATGCAAGCACATCTGCCAGATTGGTTTTGCCAATCTGGACGGCCAATGCCGCAGGTGACAATCGAGTCCCCCGACAGGTTTCACAGGCAGATTCTTGCGGTTGCGTTTCAGCTTCTCGACATGTGGGGCATCCGCCCGCAAAATCCGCTTCGAACAATCGCAATTCTGGCGGAAAGAACTGTCGTTCGCACGACGGGCAGTCCCAATGGCGACTGAATCGATGAATCGTCCAATGGCGATCATCAATCGTAATTTCATGCCTCAACGTTGATTCGGATGTTGACGGACCATCTGCTTCTGCGAGTAAGAGACAACGTCCATTCCCTTCGCTCAGTGCGACCTCAGAGCTCTCGACAATTCGGTCCGTTGAAGCCTTTCCGGCAACAAGTCGGTCAACAACGATCCAGCCATCGGAGAGTAATTGTCCTTCGGGATATTCATTGAGCCCGAGCGAGTGCCCGCCAAGGATGGATCGCGTAAAACCACGAGTAATCCAGGCCTGAGCGTCGAGTCCTTCATCCTTTGAGGGTGAGAAACAGATTTGAAATCGCGTTCCTTCGGAAAGCATTGCCACGGTGCGAGCGACATCTGTCGGCGAATGAGCCTGTACTTCGATCAGGCAGTCTGGGCAGATGACTCGACCGATTCTCGCGAAGAGTCGTTTCAAGGCGCTGTCAATTTCGGTCAATGATGCGACCGTGGTACGTCCCAGACTTTTTCGAAAGGCGGAGTCGGTCCGGATTCCGATCGCAGGGGGGACATGGGCGATGCGGTCCGCATTCGGGCGTTCGATCCGCTCCAGGTACTGCCGGGCCGACGATGAAAAACTTTCGATATAGCGACGCTGACCTTCGGCAAAGATGGTGTCGAAAGCCAGACTGCTTTTGCCAGACCCGCTGACTCCGGACAGTACGACAAACTGGCCAAGCGGAAGATCCAGATCAATTCCCTGCAGATTATGGACGCGGACACCGCGCAATTCGATCTGACGCACGCGGCGGACATCATCGGCAGGAAGTGGTAATCGATTCGATTGCATGATCGACGAATCGTCGCGAGATTTCGTCTTCCCTGCAACCAGTCTCTCCAAAACTGCGGAATGCGAAATGACCGTACGCGATTTTGCACGAAGGTCAAAGAGGAGCTCGCCGCGAAGCCACTGCAGGTATTTGCGTAGCCGATCTCGTGAGAGATCGGAAATGTAATGGAAACCCCTGAAATCGTGAGGCGTCAGTTCGTCGTGGTTGGCGGGGGTGCCACTCAATGCGGGTAACGATATTTTGAGTAGAAAAAACACCAGTAGCCGAACTCGTGAGAGTT
>CAIWEX010000162.1 GCA_903911795.1 uncultured Schlesneria sp. | reverse complement strand
CACTGGGCTTTCCCAACTATTATGGGACTCAGCGATTTGGCCACGGCGGCGAAACCCTGCAACTCGGATTGGATCTGCTGACCGGACGCAAGAAGTCCCGTGAAATTCCAGAAGGCCAACGCCGCTTCTTGTTGAGACTCTCGCTTTCAGCCGTGCAGTCCGACCTGTTCAACCACGCCTTGGCCGACCGCCTGGCCGACGGAATCCTTAACAAGGTACTCGCTGGCGATGTCATGGAAGTGGTCGCATCGGGTGGCAAATTCATCGCAGAAGACATAGCTGCAGAACAGCCTCGTTATGACTCGGGAGAAATCGCCGTCACCGGCCCCATGTTCGGGTTGAAGATGCGGGAACCGTTTGGAGTCCCGCAACAGCGAGAGGCCGATCTACTCGCCTGGAGTGGCCTGGGTCCCGAACACTTCGCCAAGTATCTGAACCTGATGTCGGGAACCAGACGGCCGTACGTCATTCGTCCGGGTCAGCTTGAAATCACTCCCGAAGCGGGGGGGCTGCGTTTCGCGTTTTCACTTCCGAGCGGCGTCTATGCAACGACACTGCTGAGGGAATTCATGAAAACAGACGAAATGCCCGGTGTTTCGGAGGCTGACGAAGGGGAGCAAGAACAATAAGTCGTCTTGCAGCTCTCGCGGCATTCAATGTGGCCGCGAGAGCTGTCAATGCGACGATTGATCTAACCTACTTCTTCAGGACCAGCCAGATATTCCGGAAGCGAACTGGGTCGCCGTGGTCCTGAAGGAAAAGGCCACCGGGCTTTTGATCATTTCGTGATCCACCGGGTGTCGTTTTCAATTCCAGGTTTTCATGGACGATGACGCCATTGTGCTTGATGGTCACCTTGGCTGGTGCAACGACCTTGTCACCTTCGAACTTGGCACACGTGAAATCGACGTCATAGGTCTGCCATGTCAGCGGTGGCAGGCACATGTTCACCTTGGGCTTCGAATTGCTGTAGATTCCGCCACATTCATTGTCAGCTCCTTCAAGGCCGAAAGAGTCGAGGATTTGGCATTCGTACTGATCGCCCAGATACATCCCGCTGTTCCCGCGGCCCTGGCCACCAGCAAAAGGCATAAAGGGCGTGCGAAACTCCAGATGCAGCGTGTAGTTTTCGAAGACGTCTTTGGTGCGTGTTCCAACGCCCATCAAGTTCCCTTCGAGCTTACCTGGATTCCATTTGTCGACACTCGTGCCGTCAAACAGAATGATTGCCCCTTCAGGTGGCTTGGCTCCGACTGTCGGAGATGCCCGGTGAATTTTCTTCAGTTCACCGCTTGTGGCTCCCTGCTTGAGCGCCAGAGTATCGCCCGTAATCGTTCCTTCGAACTCGCCACCGGCGAGCTTGGTTGAGCCATCTTTGGTCTCACCCGAAATCTTATGCTTGACCTTCTTTTCAGCATCCCAGCCGGCTCCTGGAAGTCCATTTGGGAAGACGACGCCATCAAACTTACCGGCGCCCTTGGCAATGACTTGCACGCCGACCGCGTGGTCGCCGAGCTTGCCGACGTATTCGCCCTGCACAACAAAGTCCGGTCCGGCGTCCTTGGCGTCGAGGAACGCCTGCTTCTTATCCTGCCCCCAACTGCTGGCCGAAATGGCCAATAGACATGTTGCAAGGACCATCCGATTCAAAGTCAATCTCATGCTGAAGACTCCTGGGTAGAAAGGCCGAACGTTGACAAATTCAAGCGAGCCGACGACGGGTGGTCATCACCAGTCGCGGCTCATGAAAAGCAATTTGAAGATCGATTGACGTCAATCAAACGAGCAATTCGAGGGCTCACTTGATCGGCAAAAACGTCAGTGTTCCACTGATCATGTCGGGAACAACAAGCTGGTGGTTCTTCGCATCGAAATAGAAGTCGGCGGCTGATTTCAATCCTTCGAGGATCACTGTCGCATTGCGAGTCTTTCGATCAACTTTCCAGACCTTTCCCTGAGTCCAACTGGAGGCGTAGAAGAAGTCTTTGGTGACTGTGAGTCCGTCGATGCCCCGCATTCCCGTCGCGAGGGTAGTGTACTTGCCTTCGAGGTAATTCACGATTTCTCCAGAGAAGAAATCACCAACGAAAACTCCTTCTCCTTCTGCTCCTAGCGTGACGCCGTTTGGAAAACGGATCGCTGGATTTCCCGGTGGAACAGCAACCGTGACTTCCCCTTTGAGCGTGACTTTGTAGATACAACCCTTGTTGGGCAGGGTTTTGGCCTGGTCGCTGTTCAGGTCCCAGAGTCGTCGGTCCCCGTCGGGATCAAACATCGGCTTGGGGCTGCTCATTTCGGAAACGAGCACACTGGCTCCGTCGTGTCCTGCGACCACATCGTTCAGAAATTCGATGGGCTGTGGAAAGTTCTTGGCTTCGACCAGCTTCGTCGCGGTGCCCGCCTTGTCAATCTTCCACATCGTCGTTTCATCGGCCGCGACGAGATAATCGCCAACAAATACCAGCCCCTTGGGGGCATTGAATCCCTTGGCGAAGACGGTCACGTTTTCGCCTTCAACAGAAACGATGGTCCCGTCACCAGGCTCTTCTCCGTTGATCATCGTGACGAATAATTTACCGCCAAATCCGCGACAGACGCTTTCAGGATTCTTTCCAACATTGATCGATTTTGGCGTATCTGCCATCGATCGAGTATTCGAATATGCAAGCGTGGCCGCAGCGATGAAGAGAACTCGGGACAACACGAACAATCGGGACATCGGTAACTCCGCAGGTGGGAAATAGGGGCAGGAACCCCTTCAGCATAGTGCCGCTGGCTGCGAATTCAACGATGCCGCGAATTCAATGGATTTCAATGGCGGGGCAATCGACAGGGTGGCGGGGGCGCACCCGCTTCGGGGAAGCCCCCGTTCAAACGAATTCCGTTTCGGGGGCTACTGCAAAGCCAGTGCGCCCCCGCCACCCAAACTCTGGCGCGGCCTCGAAAAACTACTCCTCATCTCCCATCCTGCGCGGAGTCGACTCCGAGAGAATAAGACGAGCGAGAGCTGATCACTGGTCGTGCGACGCATTTACTGCTGGCGAAAAAAACAAGCCGGCTGGCCCCCACGGGGAGGCCAGCCGGCTGGAGTGACGGCGGTCCGGGTCTACCACCGTCACCTCAATCTCGGGCTGTCGCTGTGACAGGACGAATCGTTGCCGCAGGAGTCTCATCCGCCAGGCGGAATGGCGAAAGTATTTCTTCCGGGGCAAATGTCTTCACCGCATGTCCTGCCGTTCGCTTACGTGCGAGGACATGGCTGCGAGCTGCAATTTCCAGAAACTGCAACCGCTTCTGAGGAGTCACTCCGTCAAGTTTGTTTCCAATCAATTCAATCCAGCCGGGATGCTTGGCCATCGCTTGAGTCATCAGGTGCGCAAATAATGTGATTTGCTTGAAGTTACGGTCTGCGATGGAATGGCTGACTGGTGAAATGACCTTTGCAATCGTTTCCACAGCCTGAGAGGGGAATTCCACAAAAACATCGCCCGAATGAGTTCCAATCAGGCGACCATCTGCATCTTTGGCAAACGTCGTTTGCAACCGCATCACAGCTCGAGCCACGATCGGTCGAGGCAGCAACGGACTCTTGAAGGCACCGTCACAATGAATCAACGTTTCTGTCGGGGTCTGACGAAGGATCTGGATATGTCCCACAGAACCATCGCCCGCATCGGCGTCAAAGTGGTCAGGAGCAACTTCATTGAGCTGGAATTTTGAAATTTCCATGGCCCGCCAAGTCGCAACGGCGACATCCGGGTGTCGGAGGAAATAGTTGTATACGTCGGGATCAACTTCGAAAGTTAAGGTCGGCAGGCGACGAAACATCGCCAGATTATT
>CAIWEX010000161.1 GCA_903911795.1 uncultured Schlesneria sp. | reverse complement strand
TGACCGTACCCCCACCCCCAAGGACTGTGCCATGTCGATTTCTCGTCGTGAATTGCTGGGATTAGCAACTGCGGGATTGTCTGCAGGACTGGTGAGTCCGGGGTTGGCGGCTGATGTTTCCAAGCCGCGACCGTTTCGAATCGGTGTTTCAACCTATTCGTTCTGGCACTTTCGCGGCGCACCCACTCCCATCGAAACCTGTCTCGAACAGGCTGCCGATATGGGGTTTGATGGTGTTGAAATTCTGCATGTCCACATGGAAGAAGCTGCCAAGGCTGCGGGTGGACAGGTTGATCAGCCACTCCTCAATCGCCTGAAACGTCGAGCATTTACGCTGGGCCTCGATCTGATGGGTTTCTCGACCCATCAGGGATTCGTGACACCCGACGAAGAGAAGCGAAAGAAAAACATCGAACACACCACCCGGTGCCTGGAACTGGCTCACGAACTCGGTATCCCGACGATTCGAGTGAATACCGGCCGCTGGGGAACCAGCAAGAACTTTGATGAACTGATGGCGAATAAAGGGATCGAACCGCGACTGCCGGGTTACACCGACGATCAGGGATTTGAATGGGTCAATCGCAGCTTTGAAGCCCTGCTGCCTCGCGCTGAAGCTCTGGGTGTCGTGATGGGCCTGGAAAACCACTGGGGCCTGGGCCGTGAAGCTGCAGGAGTGATTCGCGTGATTGATGCCCTGAAGTCCCCCTGGCTGCAGGCGACACTCGACACCGGAAACTTCCTGGAAAACATGTACGAACAAATGGACCAGTTGGCCCCCAAAGCGGTCCTGGTCCAGGCGAAAACCTACCCCGGTGGCGGCGAGTGGTATTCACTCGACATCGACTATGCCCGCGTCGCTGGCATCCTGCGGAAACACAACTACCGCGGTTATATCTCACTGGAGATGGAAGGCAAAGAAGCCCCGTCAACAGCAGTGCCAGGCAGCCTGGCGTTGCTGCGGAAGGCGTTTTGAGCGGGAAGCTTTCAGCTAGCAACGGTCAGCGTGGATGGCCTGAAGCGAGTCGATAGCTCGCTCCACATTGTTTCAAATACTCCGAAGGAGTTACATCTTATAGCCCAGGGTTGCCGCGTTTCGCGGCTACCCTGGGACGATGACGAACGAGAGAATTTTACCCTGAAAGGGTTACGTCGATCGCCCCGCTCGAGTTGAAGCCCCGATGGAACCGAGCTTTGTCCTACGCGAACGTGGGATCAACACATCAGGGGCCATTTCCGGACCATCGCCACTGCTGATCACTTCTTGCTGAAAGCTGATCGCTGAATGCTGACCGCTAACGCCCCTGACCGCTAACGCCCCTGACCGCTCGCAGCCTGCCCACCCAGAATCGCAATCGCTCGCTGCACATAGATGTAGCCGCTCCAGACGGTCACTGCGACCATCAGCCAGAGCAGGACATCGCGGATCACCGCCAGCGAAATCCCGCCGGGAGCCCACGTCATTAGTGGCGGATGCAAAACGACCAGTGCTGCGGTGGCCGCGGCACATTGCAGGAACATCTTCAGTTTTCCGCTGGCAGAAGCAGAAAAGTCAGCACCGCGCTGTTCCAGGAAACCTCGCAGGCTGGTCACCAGCATTTCTCGACCCAGGACGATCACGACCATCCACGGAGTCACTCCCGATTCTTTCACCGGCAGCAAGAACAGGAACGTGCCGCTAGTAATGAACTTGTCGACAAACGGGTCCAGAATGCGGCCCAGTTGAGTGATCAACTGATACTTACGAGCGATCCAGCCATCCAGCACGTCTGTCGCCACCGCAAACACGAACAACCCGGCTGCGAGCAACCAGTATTCGCCCTGCTGAATGATGGCAAACAGGACGAACGACAGCAGCAACCGGGACAACGTGATCGCGTTGGGAAGGTTGAGCGACTTTTCGGAGACGTTATTCGGCGGAGTCGTCGTCATTGAGTGCGACTCCTATCAGGTCGTAGTCTCGGCGTTCCACGATCTCCACCGGAACAAACATTCCTGGCTTAAGGACTTCACCCGTGACAAACACTTCCCCGTCAATTTCCGGAGCGTCCATGTAACCCCGGCCGCGCCACAGACCCGCTTCAACCGGTTCGTCGATCAACACGTCAATCTCGTTTCCGACCAGCGTATCCCCATAGCCGAAAGCGATCTGCTGCTGAATCGCCATCAATTCATCGCGACGCGCGTTTTTGACCGATTCCGGCAGGTGACCTTCCAGCTTCGCTGCAGGGGTATCTGGTTCGAGAGA
>CAIWEX010000160.1 GCA_903911795.1 uncultured Schlesneria sp. | reverse complement strand
TTCCGTTCGGCAACTGTTGTGATGCGATACTGATTGAACTGGGAAACGGTGTGTGTTACGCTCTTGATGAGCGCTTCATTTTGGTCCAGATCGTAACACGCTACTCTGTCAATTTGGCCAAATCAGGGAAATTGACCAGAAGTACAATCCAAAGTCAATTTGGAAGTCTCAGTCCAATCGTCTCCCCTCAATTTTGACACGCCCAACTCAGGCAACTCCATTTAAGGTGATCTGATTCATGGCAGGAATTTTTAATTCGTTGTTCCGGCTGCGCTATGGATCTGTGATGAAGAAATTTGAGGGAATTCCCGGCCCGACGCCGATTTTTCCCATTGGAAACATGAGCGAATTCGCAAAGCGAAATCCATGGGAAGTTTTTGTCGATTACGAAAAACAATACGGTGGCATGACGTTGTGTTGGCTTGGTGGTGAGCCAACACTCGTCCTCAACGACCCGAATCTGATTAGCGAAGTTTTGATTACCAAAGCCGATGACTATTACAAAGATTATCCAATCAAAGCCCTCAGACCGGTGTTGCGTAACACTGTTTTCAATCTGAATTCACCGGAATGGGATAAGCTGAGGAAGCCTCATTCCCACCCGTGTCTGATCGAAGGGTTGGACTCGTGGTTGGAATCCCAGTTTCCCGTCGTCAAGTCAGTGGTCGACCGACACCTGTCCAGAATGCTTGAGACTGCCGGTGAAATCGAAATTCTCGACAAAATTCAGCGGTTGTTCTTTGACGCGTTCAACAGCATTGTCTGCGGTCCCCAGTTCCAAGCGGGTGGTTACGAAAATTACTATAAAATGACAGTGGTGGCGACGCGACGTATGGCGACGCCTCAAGCGCTTTTGATTCCACCGCTCGATCCGGCTTTTCACAGCGCCATGAGTGCGCACTATGGCTCGTATACTAAAGTCGTCAAAGAAGCCCGACAAAATCCTGACCCGGCTGCCAACGATCTGCTGAGTATCTTCTTACGGCAGGGATCCGAGATTCCGGACGAACAGCTTGTCGACTTTCTGAGTGAATTTCACGTCGGCGGAGACGTTTCGTCAGCCGCTGGCATCGTCAATACTTTTCAACTGCTCAATGAAAATCCTGAGATTGAAAAGAAACTCTATAGCGAGTTGGCGGAGATGAGACGGCGCAAGCCCGATTACGACTTGTCTTCGATCGGAGAATCGACACTGCTGGATCACGTGTTACGTGAGTCGTTGAGACTGAATCCTCCTGTCCAGGTGTTCGGGCGTAATGTCCGCAAAGACAAAACAACAACACTGGGTGGTCGGGAACTTCCACCGAATACTGCCGTGATGATTGTTGCGAAGGCCGTTCAGAGATCAGCAAACCATTGGAAGAATCCTGATCAATTTGATCCTGATCGATGGGCCAATGGCGGGGTCGAAGCGAATCCTATTGGAAGCGATTATTTCTTCCCCTTCGGGCGAGGACCGCGTATGTGCGTGGGTTGGAAAATCGCGATGTTCTCCATGAAGATTGTATTGGCTTCGATACTTTCAAAGGTCTATGTCAGGACAAGCGGATCGTTTAAAGAGACCCTTCATTGTGGTGTCGTCGAAACGAAAGAAGCGAAAGTTAAGCTTGTGCCACACCAGGCATAACTATTTGGAAAGGCCTTCGAGTAATTTCCTGGCCGCTTTCAGGTCGGGCATTTCAAAGCCTTCCGTGAACCAATTGTAGAGCGGCTCCAGATTTTGCTTGAGTTCGACAATTTCACCTCGCTTTTGCCAGATTCGACAGAGATGCAACATCGTTCTGAGTTCGTGAAACTTGGCACTTTGCCGTATGGCAACCGCCATCGATTCGCGATAAGAAGCCTCGGCTGCATCCAAATCCCCTTGATCAAATTGGAAGTCCCCGCGAATCCGTAGCAACTCGGAGTGCATAAACTGCTCACCGCCGCTTTGATCGGCGAACGCCTGATCGAGTTGCTTTTGTGCCGCTTCACGTTGCCCTGTTTGCCACAACGAATCGGCGAGATGTGCAC
>CAIWEX010000159.1 GCA_903911795.1 uncultured Schlesneria sp. | reverse complement strand
CAGATCAACGAGGTTTTGAAAATAATTTTCCAGCAGCTTGGTGACTGCGAACGCTGTAAACGTCGGCACGAGCTGATTGCCCGTTTTGACGACGTATTTGCGATCCTGCACAGTACCGATGATGGAGGCATATGTACTCGGACGGCCGATGCCGTCAGCTTCGAGCGCTTTGACCAGCGTCGCTTCCGTATACCGGGCCGGCGGTTTGGTTTCGTGGCCGACGGATTCGAGGGAGTTGCATCCCAGGCCATCTCCTTCGGCCAAGGGGGGCAGGGCGGCTTCCGTATCGTCGAGAGCGGCTTCGGGATCATCGACCCCTTCGACGTAAGCTCGGAAGAAGCCGGGAAATTCGACATGACGACCGGTAGCCCGGAACTCGGCATTGTCGACATGGATGATCGCAGTCTGGAACCGCAGTTGTGCTTCCGCCATCTGAGTGGCAACCGTTCGCTTCCAGATCATGGCGTACAGAGCCGCTTCGCGACCGCTCAGCCCATGTTCTTCAGCAGTCTTCATTTCCGTCCCGGCCGGCCGGATCGCCTCGTGTGCCTCCTGGGCATTTTTCGTCTTGGTCGAGTACTGGCGAGGCTCCGGACTCAGGTACTCGTCCCCATAGCGATCTTTCACACACGACCGGGCCGCGTTGATCGCTTCCTGCGACAGGTTGACGCTGTCAGTACGCATATAGGTGATCAACCCGTCTTCATACAGCCGTTGAGCCGTCTGCATGGTTTCCCGGGCCGACATATTCAACTTACGGTTTGATTCCTGCTGCAGGGTGCTCGTCGTGAAGGGGGCATACGGCTTACGCGTCTGCATCCGTGTTTCGACGGCAGCGATTTTCCACGGTTGCGTCTTCAGCCGGGCTTCAAGGTTGCGAGCGGTCGTTTCGTCAAGCAGAACGGCTTCGACATCCGCCTTCAATCGGCCAGTATGTTCATCGAAATCCTTACCACTGGCGACTCGCTTTCCGTCGATGGAACTCAGCCATGCGTCAAAGGTTGCGCCCGCTTTTGTGCCGAGCGTTGACTTCAGGTCCCAGTATGTCCCGGAACGAAATGCCAGCCGCTCGAGTTCCCGTTGGACGAGAATACGGACGGCCACAGACTGGACTCGTCCAGCCGACAGACCTGGAGCAACTTTCTTCCAGAGCAAGGGACTGAGTCGGTAACCATACAGTCGATCGATGACGCGGCGCGTTTCCTGAGCGGCGACCAGGTTGGTATCGAGATCGCGGGTCTGCTTGATCGCTTCCTTGATCGCCTCCTTGGTAATTTCAGAGAACACCATCCGTTTGACGGGAACTTTGGGCTTCAGAATTTCCGACAAATGCCAGCCGATACTTTCCCCTTCGCGGTCCTCGTCCGTCGCCAGAATGAGTTCGTCGGCATCCTTGAGAGCGGCTTTCAGTTCGCTGACGAGTTTCTTCTTTTCCTTGGGGACGATGTACAGCGGTTCGAAATTATTTTCGATGTCGACCCCGTATTTGGCGAGGTTTGACTTCAAGGCCTTGATTTCAGCGGGGACGTCGGCAGCGCTTTCAGGCAGGTCGCGCACATGACCCATGCTGGCCATGACGATGTAGTCCGAGCCGAGATACCCGCCAATCTTTCGTGCCTTGGCCGGTGATTCGACGATGACCAGTTTCTTGGATGATTTGCCTGCCACCATGAAGTTCCAACTAAAGTCAAAAATCAAAAACTCAAGACAACCAACGGCCGATGTCCGCACTGAATGGTGCCGGTCGCATCCCGAATAGTAAAGGGAGCGACCGGTATCCGGGGGAGTCTCTACCCCCAACTGCGAGCAAAATCGCCCCTGAAACGCTTCAGGGGCAACTCGAAACGATCTCGATATTTACCGGATCAATCTTGTCCAGCCCCCGCTGCTTCTCTTGTGCGGTCGGTCGACAAAGCTACAATGCGACCGACTGTGCGGGAATTCCAATAAGGGATTGTGCGCCGGTCTGTCAAGCGTTGCCGTCAAGGAGGGGACATTCGTCTCACCGTTGGAAACGCTCGCCGCCACCGACGTCCAGGTAAAGGATGCCTTACATGACAATGCAGTTTCTGGCTTCGGTTCGTCGTAATCAGAAGCAGTGGATGGTCGTCGTGACGATCCTCTCGATTTTCGCCTTTTTGTTCGACGATGTCGTTCGAGGTGCGAACAATCTGACTTCCAGTTCCTGGGCACTGTTCTTTGCAGTCCTGTGTGCCGGAGGGATGTCAATCATTGGTTATCCCCGTAGGCATACAGTGATGTTTGGTGCCATCGGGTTTGTTGTTGGTGGTGGGGCTGCATTAATTGGATCCTCGTTCGCGGGGCCAAAGCCCGTCGTTCGAACCAGTGTCGGAAATCTGACCGGAGAACAAATCGGTCGGATGCAGCAGCAGCGACAGAAGATCCACCGATTCCTGGCGATTGCCGGTGAAAAGATTGGTGCCCCGGGGCAGATCCCCAATTTTGGCGATCCGACCCAGGTGGCCATGGTTTCCCATTCGATCCTCCGCCAGGAAGCTCGCCGGATGGGAGTCTCTGTGTCGGACGAAGCCGTTAACGCCTTCCTGAAAAACGCGACTCAGGGGAAGCTAACCAAAAAAGATTATTTCGCGGCACTGAAAGAGTCGGAATTCAGTGAATCCGAACTGTTTGACGCGATTCGGCAGGAACTGGAAGCCCAGCTCGTCGGACGACTGATGACTCCCCCAGCAACCGAAGACCGGATGCTGTCACTCTTTTCAAATGGGCAACTGGGCCGAGTGGCTCAGGTCTCGCCGGAAATGGCATGGGAAAATTTCCGCCGCTTGAATGTCCGCCAGGAACTCTCTGCAGTCGCGATTCCCGTCAGTGAATTTGTGAAGCAGGTTCCAGAACCCTCGGATACCGAACTGCTGAAATATTTCGATGAGAAAAAGAATCGGTACGGCGACGATCGTGGGAACCCTGGTTTTCTGGAGCAACCCAAGGTGAAACTCGGGTACCTCGTCGCATCAGACCTCAATCTGTACGAGAAGGGTTTGACCGACGCGACCGATCAGGAAGTGGTTGATTACTACAACGCTCATCGCGAAGAGTACCGCATTCGCGAAGTCCCGGACTTCCCGGACACAGTGCCATCGTTGAAGGGTGGAGCGGAGTCCATCAATCCTGAAGCCCCGGTCGATGCGACGGCTCCAGCAAACGCGCCGGTGGAAACCCCTTCTCCTGCAGCGGAAAAACCTGCTGCTGAAGCCCCCGCAAAAGAAGAAAAGCCCGCTTCCGAGTCGAAGGCCCCGGAAAAAGCCGAGCCTGAGAAGAAGGATAGCGATAAGCCGAAGGTCGAAGAGAAGGCCAAGCCTGAAGCTCCGTGCGGTGACGACGAGCCTAAAAAAGAAGTGAAGGACGCTGACGCCAAGCAAGCCCCTGACGCCGAAGCCAAACCTGAAGTAAAAACAGATGCGAAACCGGCAGAAACTGAAGCAAAACCAGAAGAGAAGGGGGAGGTCACCCCTCCAGCCCCAGCGCTCCCTTCGGACAATGAAGGTCCAAAACTGAAACCACCGGCGACCGGGTTTGGGCCAGGCAGTTTAAGCCCGTTTGCTCCTCCCAAGTACCGCGATCTGAACGACGACTTGAAGCTGGAAATTCGGGAAAAGCTGCTCCGAGACAAAGCCTTCGCCAAAATGTCCGCTGCCGCCGACGCCGCATTCCAGTTCATGATTGACCTGAGCCTGAAGCTTCCCGTGAATCCAAAAGAACGCGAGAAGGCGACAGAAGACTTGGCCGACAAATGTAAGAAGTACGCCGCTGAAAAAGGATTGGAATACGTCGAAACCAAGGCGATGACGTATCTCGATATGCGAAATTCCATGGATGATCGTATTGGAAGTGCAACAGAAACTGTCAGCGCCCAGAGTGCCCGACGCAATGTCCGCTCTGTCGCCGATATCGTTTTCGAGTCTGAAACAACCGGTCGATCGTACCGAGTGACAACGTACTCTCCACAACGTGCAGATTCGCCAAAGATGCGGTACTCGTATTGGCCGATCGAGCACATTCCCGCAAAGGTCCCAGACCTGAAAAACGAAGCGACTCGCCAGCTCGTTGTTGATGCCTGGAAATTCGAAAAGGCCCGGACGCTCGCCGAAGTCCGTGCTAAGGAACTTGCCGAAGTCGTTAAGAAGTTACCTACGGATATTCCGGCAGCACTTTCCGGTCAGACCATCAATGGGACGAAAGATTCGCCAGTCGTGACGGTCCGTGAATCCTCAAAGTTTTCCTGGCTCCGAACGTCGCAAAGTGTTCCTTCGATGGGGCTCCCCCGCCCGGAAGAATCGGAAATTGATAGCGTAGAGCATGCGGGCTCAGACTTCATGAAACTGATCTTTGAGCAGCTTAGTGAAGGTGATGTTGGAATTGGTTTGAACCGGCCCAAGACAGTCTTCTACGTCGTTCGCGTTCACGATCGCGACGGAGCGGGACCAGACGGCGGAGTGGCTTTGCAACGACTTCAGGAGCAGTTCATGAAGGAACGAGCGACTGCAGAAGCTCCGAAGCAAGGGTTCAGTTTCCCGACAGCATACGACTTCCTGACGGCCGAGATTCAGAACTTTCTGGATGGACGTTGGCGTCAAAGCTTTGAAAAGCGATTTGCGATCGATTGGGTAAAGGTCGATTCCAAAGGCGATGACACTGAGTCGGAATGATTTGTCTGGTTTTGTCCGGAATTGTGTGATTATCCACATCTTTCGCTGACGCCGGAGGTTACGGCGTCGGCGAGATGTGATTGGCTGGGGAAATCTTCAACGAAGCTACGGTTCTGGCTTGGGTTGCTTGCAAGATCCAACATCGAGCATCAGAATTCCGTATTCTCTTGCACGTTGGTGCTGACTTCCCCATTTTCCTGACCTGCTTTCGTGAGATGCGACTCCATGAGTGACTCGTCGGGTGCGATGATTGAAGCGATCGGTCTGAGCAAATTTTACGGACCGTTCGCAGCGACCCAGAACATCAGTTTTTCCGTCCCCCGTGGACAGGTTGCCGCTTTTCTCGGGCCTAACGGCGCTGGTAAATCGACGACGATGAAGTTGTTGACCGGCTTCATGGCTCCCAGTGAGGGGGTCGCGAAGATCGGTGGCTTTGACGTCTCGACAGACCGCATCAAGGCTGCGGAAATCCTCGGATATCTGCCAGAAAACGGACCCCTGTACCTGGAAATGACCCCTTCCGAGATCCTGAAATTTCTCGGTGCGGCACGTGGCATGTCAGGGGGACACCTGACAGAACGTCTCGAATTCGTTGCGACCAAATGCTCGCTGAAGGGCGTCTGGGGTAAACCAATCGCCAAGCTATCCAAGGGGTATCGACAGCGAGTCGGGATGGCCCAGGCTCTGCTGCACGATCCGCAAATTCTGATTCTCGATGAACCGACTAGTGGTCTGGATCCCAACCAGACTCATGACGTTCGTGAATTGATTCTCAGTCTGGCGAAGTCCAAGACAATCCTGTTGTCGACGCACATCCTTCAGGAAGTGCGAGCGGTCTGTTCCCGCGTCATCCTGATCAACGACGGCCGACTTGTTCTCGATGGAACCGTCGATGATCTGGAGCAGGGAACCAAGGGTATGGAAGCCCGGTTCCGCGAACTGACTGGTGCAAGCCGGTAATTCACCGGCTGTGTCCGGCATCAGGGACCTCGCCGCAGCATCGGCTGGGGTCTCAAAAATGTGCCTCCCTGCAGGGGCCTGATTTCCGCAAGGAAACGGGAACAAAATTGCAGGACAGGCGTTGAGTCAATTGACCGAGTGGTGATTTGTAACATCCGAGATTTCTTCGAGGTTTCCTGCCAGATGCGAAGTCACGTCGTATTTGCCGTTTTTAAGCGGAACTTCTGGAGCTACTTCTCCGGGGTCATCGGCTATCTGTTCATTGTTGTCTTCGTGTTCCTGGGAGCGTTTTTCGCATTCCAGGCGAAGTTCTTCACGAACAATGTGGCCAGCCTGGATCAGCTCAACGAGACGTTCCCTCTGTTGCTGTTGTTTATCGTCCCCGCGATCACGATGGGGGTCTGGTCCGAAGAACGAAAACTGGGGACGGAAGAGTTGCTCTTCACGCTGCCGGTCTCGGACTTGGAAGTGCTGATTGGCAAGTACCTGGCCGTGGTATCGGTCTACACCGTGGCTCTGATCTTTTCGCTGACTCACGCCGTGGTCCTGCGAGTGATCGGCCATCCCGATCCGGGTGTGCTGGTCGCAACCTACTTCGGCTACTGGCTGGCCGGTTGCGCTCTGCTGAGCGCAGGAATGATGGCGTCGTACCTGACCAGCAGTGCGACCGTCGCCTTCATTCTGGGCGCGGTGGTCTGTGCCATTCCGGTTTTTGTCGGCTTGATTCCACTTCAAATCTTTGAACAGATGAGTGTCAATCGTCAGTTCGAACTCCTGGGAATCGGATTGGTCCCCCCCAAGAGTGTGCTGTATTTCCTGTCGATAGCCATCCTGATGCTGTATCTGAATCTCGTGCTGATCGGACAGCGCCACTGGCGTGGCGGAGCTCGTGGCACGGCAATGGGATTTCAATACCTCGTTCGCACGATTTGCCTCGGTGTGATCCTGCTCAGTGTCAACGTGCTGGCAGCAAACCTCAACCGCCCACTCGATCTGACAGCCGAGCACATCTACAGTGTGACACCCACAACCAGCGGATTGCTTGCCAAAATCTCAGACAAGCGTCCTGTCACCATTCAGGCATTCATCAGCCGCGAAGTGCCACGTGACTATGTTCAGGTAAAGACGACCCTGCTGGGCCTGCTTGGCCAATACGAACAGGCCAGCAATCGCAACGTGACCGTTCGCATCGTCACCGTTGAACCGGCCAGCATTCAAGCCGACGAAGCCAAGAAGTTCGGCATCGAAGGTCGCAAAGTTCAATCGGACCGGGCAGGACGGGTCCAGGTAGACGAAGTTTACCTGGGGGTTGTCATCAACTGCGGTGCCAACGAAGTCGTGGTTCCGTTCTTCGACGTTGGTTTGCCAGTCGAGTACGAATTGACGCGATCGGTCTGGACTGTTGCCGGTGAAAAGCGACGGACGATCGGAATCCTGGAGACCGATGCCAAGCCCAACGGAGGGTTTGATATGGCCTCATTCCGGAGCAACCCGGAATGGCGGATCATTACCGAACTCAAGAAGCAGTACAACGTCGAAACGGTTTCCCCGATGGGTCCGATCGACGAGACGAAGTACGACGTCGTTCTGGCGGTGATGCCCTCGTCGCTGGGACAGAACGAAATGAAGAATTTTGTCGACTACGTCAAGAAGGGGAAACCCGTCCTGATCTTCGACGATCCGCTCCCATTCACCACGAATCCTCAATTGGCACCTCGTCAGCCCAAGCCGAAGGCGGGTGGCAATCCGATGATGCAAATGGGGCAGCAGAGTGAACCTAAAGCCGATGGCGGCAAGGCCACGTCGCTGGTCAATGCCTTGGGAATCCAGTGGATTTACGATCAGGTTGTTTTCGATTACACCGCCATGACATTGCATCCGGAATGGGGTGAAATGCTGCGGCCGGAAATCGTCGCCATCAGCCGCAAGAGCGGGGTTGATGCGGCCTTCAACCCGAAGAGTGAAGTTACTTCGGGCCTGCAGGAAATGTTTCTGTTCTATTCAGGAACCATCCGGCCACGTGAAGGTAGTAAACTCGAATTCACTCCTCTGTTGCTGACCGGAAAGCGGTCCGGGTTGCTTCAATGGAATGACCTCGTGAAGAGCAACTTCATGGGGGGGATGCAGGTCGATGATGATCCCGTCCGCACCATTGATGATGACTTCCACGTGGTCGCAGCCGAAATCGTCTCGCCCAAGGATGCGACTGACAAGATCAACGTGATCTACGTAGCCGACTCGGACATTATTGCCGACTGGTTCTTCTTCGTTCGCGAACGCAAGCAGTTCCACCTGAATCTGGACAACGTCACGTTCGTATTGAACGCCGTCGATCACCTGGCAGGTGACACGTCGTACATCGATCTGCGAAAGCGCCGTGCCAAGCATCGTACTCTGGAAAAGGTCGAAGAACTGACCGCCAAGTACGTTGAGCAATCCGCAAAAGACCGACAGTTGGCCTCGGACGAAGCCAAGAAGTCGCTGGCCGATGCGCAGAAGCGGTTTGCCGAGAAAGTCGACAAGATCAAGAATGATCAGAATATGGATGAACAGGCAAAGATGATTCAGCTTTCCATTGCACAGCAGGAAGAGCGGCGCCGGATCGAGGTGGAAGAGACGATCATCAACCAGCGTAAAGAACAAAGCATCGAACGGAGCAAGGTTGAGTCCGACCGTAAGGTCCGCGCGGTTGAAGGTCTTTACTTCTGGTGTGCGATTTTTGCGTCTCCGATTCCAGCAATCGTACTGGGAATCTTCGTTCTGATCATGAGACTTTCGAACGAGAATTCGACGATTGCCCCGGCGCGTCGCCGAAACTAGAGCTGTCAGACCTGTTTTGTTGTTCACTGTTTCCTTTTAATTATCACGCAGGAACTTCGTCATGAGCGAATCCCAGCGAACGTTGTTTTTCGTCGTCGCCGCATCGGTCTGTAGTGTTGTGGCCTGGTTCGGGGGCCCTTCAGGACCGAAACCGAGCACTGAAATCACGGGGGTAGGAGACCTGTTCTACCCCGAGTTCAAAGACGCTGACGCTGCGAAGTCGATGGAAGTCGTCAACTATAATCCCGACACGGCATCGGTCCGCCCGTTTGCCATTGTGCAGGACAAGTCGGGTCTGTGGCGAATTCCCTACGCCCACAATTACCCCGCCGACGGCAAAGAACGGCTGGCCAAGACTGCGACCTCAATGATCGGGATCAAACGCGAATCGTACGCTGGTCGCCGCGAAGCAGAACATGCCGAGTATGGAGTCCTGGACCCCAAAGCAGATGCTGCTGACCTGAAGGGGATCGGGAACCGGATCATATTGAAGGATGGCGACGGGAAAGTTCTGGCCGATTACATCATCGGGAAAGAAGTGAAGGGACGCACGGGAATGCACTACATCCGTCGTCCAGACGAAAAGCTGACCTACATCGCAAAGATCGATATTCCTGTCTCGACAAAATTCTCGGACTGGATTGAGGCCGATCTGCTCAAGATCGATGCAGCCCGCCTGAATGGTATCACCATCAACACCGATACCGTTGACCTGAATCAGGGAGCGTTGATTGAAGGTGAGACGAACCAGTTGTCGCGCAAGTCCGCCACTGACAACTGGAACCTGCCCGGGATTGATGACACTAAAGAAGAGTTGAATCAGGAAGAGATGCGTAAGCTCGTTTCATCACTGGATGAATTGAAAATCGTCGGGGTCCGTCGCAAGCCTGCAGCGCTGATCAAGGGACAACTCGACCAGATTACGCAACTGGATCTCCAGACCAAGGGATTCTATATACAACCGACCCGCAAACAGGGTGGAGTTCGCCTGGTTCCCAAGGACGGCAACGTTGTGGCTGTCACCGATCAGGGTGTTGCCTATGAACTGAAATTTGGCGAGATTTTCAGCGGGTCTGACGAAGAAGTCGAAGTCGGTTTTGCATCCAAGGAAGAAGACAAAGACGAAAAGAAAGAGAAAAAAGAAGACCCGAAGTCCTCCCAGAAGAGCCGTTACCTGATGGTTACGGTTTACTTCGATGCGGATGGCCTGGGCCCGAAGCCGACTGCCCCGAAGAAACCGGAGGAACCTTCTGACGTGCCTCCCGAGAGCGATGATCCTGCGGATGCTTCGGCACCGACAAATACGGCACCTGACCCCAAGACGGTTCATGCCGCCGCACTGGCGAAGTATGAATCGGATCAGAAAAAGTACGAGTCCGACCTCAAGGCCTACCAAGCCAAGATCAAGGATGGCGAAAAGCTCGTTAAAGAACTGAACGCCCGGTTTGCTGAATGGTACTACGTCGTCTCGGGAAACAGCTTCGAGAACCTTCGCCAGGGACGCAAGACACTGGTGAAGGACAAGACCGCACAAGCGAACCCAGCCGATCCCGCCTCACAATTCCCTGGCTCACAGTTTCCCGGTTTGCCACCCGGACTCAAGCTCCCTACAAGGCAAGACTGATCGCACTGTCGAACGCTCGTCAACTGATGCTTGAATGAGCGTTTCGCCTTGGCGATCCGCAGCGGTATTGCCGACCCCAGATTGGCGCGTGACACTCTCATGCAATCTTTCTGGCGGCAACCGCTCATTCTGAACGAAGTCGACACGGGTTACATAGAAAAACCATTCCGATCTCTTCTTCTGTCAGCGTTCATCAGCGGTCCCCAAGAACCACCGTTTCGCCAGGGGAT